>CAZYCY010000235.1:0-4431 GCA_964646145.1 uncultured Thiotrichaceae bacterium | reverse complement strand
TAAGATTCATTGCATTAGACATCCGCAGTAGGTTCAACTGATTTTTTTAGGATTAAGGCACCCGATATTATCAACATGGGCACGTGAGTGGGCTGGGGCAGTCTATCGTTTTGAGACTGTCGGTAGCATGGATGCTACCGTCAAGCCCCGCTCTGGTAAACATGGGGACATATTTACGGCGTGTCCATCCTTTGCTCCGTAATCGCCACATTCATGTGGCACTACTCTCAAAATAATAGAAGGCTGATTACCCGACATTCAGCCTTCTCCTTGATACATTAAAACAGCCTATCCAGGAGACGTTGTCGTGTCTGTTCATCGATACCGCTATTCATCATAAAACCAACGTGCTTGTCTAGCATTCCCTGGTCAATATATTTCTTTTCAATTACTATGCCCCACAGAGCACCAGTACGATCAGGCAAAAATGAATAACGTGCATCGATGATCAGGTTTTTATCGTACGAGCTTATGGCAAGAAAGTCATCAGTAAACCAGCGAAAACGTTCAATATCCTTTGCCTGTTGACTGTCTTCTGGTAGCCAGTAGAAGTCGTTCTGTACATTTAATTTCTTAATGGATGCACCTCTAATAAACTTGACGTTCCACAGCAACCTCACAGCATCCACATAATATCGACCATCGTATTCATACATCAGCTTCCACACATTGCGATTAACAAAACTGGGTCTTACGTGTGTGCGCTCAATTTTATGACCACGCTCTTCGGCGAGCACATAAATAGCTTGCTCTGCCTGGTTTTTTTGCACCAGACCCAAGCTTAAATATAACACTGCATAGATAAATCCAAGCCGCGAAAATACAACATTTTTTTTATATACAGCAAGCACAAGTAAAATTATTATCGGTATGGTAAATAGAGGGTCAACAATTGAAACAACATTCCATGCAACACGCTCGTTGGAAAAAGGCCAGAATAATTGTGTGCCATAAGCCGTACATGCATCAAGCAAACCATGAGTGGCATAACCTAATAATGAAAAAATGTACACCTGTGCAAATGATAATTTAGATTTAATAAAAGGGTAAAAAACCAGGGCGCACAACAGTGCACCAAAGGGAATAAAAATAAGTGAATGGGTAAACTGCCGGTGAAATTCTAAAAATAATAATGGATCCTCTGCTGATCGAATAAAAAAATCCAGATCAGGTGCCATACCAGCAAGCCCGCCAATGACCAGGGCGCTAAGCAGTTTTGATTTGTCTCTGGCAAAAGACTGCGAAAGACTGGCAGCAAGAGCAGCTTGTGAGAATGGATCCATTGTTTTTAACTCTTAATTATCTGAGCCCGTGAGCTCAGGTTTTATGAGGACTATCACAACTATATAAATTGGTTCTATAAAACGCCATACAAGCCTATAATACAAGCTTGTTTTTTACTAAATGCTTTCATTTATATGACTGAAAAAGAATTCGCTGAAATTTCACTAACGTTGGGACTGGTTTTTGGCATTAGCTATATGCTGTTTATTATTTACAAACTGGCTGAAGAATCCAAAGCTGGGCGTTATGGCAGGATAATTTTGTTTGCCGGTCTGGGTCTTGGTATTTTTGGCTTTGTAGCAAAGTATGTCATCAAATTTTATCTTGAAAGTCAAACATGATTAGCCTATGCACTGTTTAACAAGCTCGGTAATTTCCGGACGACAGGAGCCGCAATTGGTTCCTGCCTGACAAATTTCTCCAACCAGTTGCGTATCTTTTGCACCGCCTTCTATCACTGCCTTGCAGATCGTCTTTTCACCCACATTAAAACAGGCGCAGATTATTTTTCCTGTATCCTCCACATCGGCTGGCGGTATTCCCTGCAGTAAACCTGCACGCTCTTTAAGCGACAGCTTATCTTTTTGAAACAGGCTGATTAACCAGTCTCTTGGCGGCAGCAAAATTGATGAGTCGATAAAAATCACACTGTCCAGATGACCGGCTACAAAGCGTGCGGCACGGTAGTGCCCCTCTGTCTTGTCATAAAACTCTGCCCATTCTTCGCCAGTTTCAACATTGAGTAAGGTTTTAGCGTGCATCGCCCAATTTTCCGGCATTTCCTGCCCGGCTATTTCATATCGCCAGAAACCTTTGCCTCGTGAACGCGCCCAATAACGTGAATATTTTAATACCGGTTTTTGTCTTGAGATAATAAAGCCATACCAGCTAGCATCCCAAGCTTTGATGTTCGTTACCGCGTGTTTAAATTCCGGCTGTCCTGATATGGGGTCAACAACTGTCCGAATCAAACTACCTACTCTTGCCAACCCGCTAAACTGCAAATTCCAGTGTATTGGTACAAATAAAGAGCCTGCCTGCTGTCGCTCTGTCAGCCGTATGCGTACAATAATCTCAGCACCTGTTTCACTGCTAATTTGTGCCAGCTTGCCATCAATTAGCTGAAAACGTTCTGCATCATCTGGGTGTACTTCTACAAAAGGTTCGATGCTATGCGCGGATAATCTTGGCGACATACCGGTGCGTGTCATGGTGTGCCAATGGTCTCGCACCCGACCGGTGTTCAAAATGAATGGGAATTGCTGGCTGACGGTGGCTGCTGGCGGCTGTGGTGAAATCGCAATAAAACGTGCACGACCATCGGCAGTACTAAATTTACCGTCACGATACATTGGCAGCTTATCACTTTGATTACCGGTGACCGGCCATTGCACCGGCAACATTTCATTATATTCAGATAAACTCATGTTGCTAAGAGCAGACAAATCCAGTCGTCGATGTGGATCTTTTTTGTAGCCCGTTAAACGCACATGCTCATCAAATATTTCTGCTGAAGAACGATAGGGAAAGGCTTTCTTATACCCCATAAACTGCGCCAGTTCAGTAATGATCTGCCAGTCATGCTTTGCCAGACCGGGGGCGGATAAAAAAGGTCGCTGGCGAGAAATTCGGCGCTCTGAGCTAGTCACCGTGCCATCGCGTTCACCCCAGGTGGTTGCTGGTAAACAGACATCAGCCAGTCTGACGGTATCGGTATTGTTCACGCAGTCGGACACCACCACAAACTCACAGTTTTCCAGTGCGGCTTTAACGCGATCCGCATCGGGCATGCTCACCACAGGATTGGTCGCCATGATCCAGATGGCTTTGATGTTTTTCTTCTCGATTTCAGCAAAACAGTCGATGGCTTTTAGTCCGGCTGTATTTGCCAGATTAGAGCTTTGCCAGAACTCGGAAACGATCTCACGATGTACTGCGTTGTCAATTTCCATGTGTGCCGCAAGCTGGTTTGCCAGACCACCCACTTCACGTCCGCCCATGGCATTAGGTTGCCCGGTAAAAGAGAAAGGTCCCATGCCTTTGCGACCAATGCGTCCAGTCAGCAAGTGGCAGTTAATAATACTGTTAACCTTATCAACGCCGCTGCTGGACATATTGATGCCCTGCGAAAAAACCGTGACCACACGTTCGGTGCGTGCAAAGCTATGATAAAACTGCATGACATCATCGGCACTTAAACCACAGGCTTGTGCCACGGCATTAATATCTGGGGATGAGCGCTGCGCTGCTTTAAGCGCCTGCTCTAAACCATTAGTTGATGCCTCAACAAAATGCTGATCCGTTTCGCCTGCTGCCTGTAACCACAGCAACAAGCCATTAAATAAAACTGCATCCGTAGCGGGTCGAATCGCTAGGTGCAAATCGCTGATATCACTGGTTTGGGTACGACGCGGATCAATGGTGATTATTTTTAAATCAGGATTCAACTCTTTACTTCGCACCATGCGTTGGTATAACACTGGGTGACACCAGGCGGTATTGCTGCCCGCCAGTACGATAAGTTGCGCACGCTCCAGGTCATCATAATTACAAGGTACCACATCTTCACCGAAGGCGCGTTTGTAAGCAGCAACAACTGAGGACATACAAAGACGGGAGTTGGTATCAATATTGGCCGAACCAATAAAGCCTTTCATCAGTTTATTGGCAACATAATAATCTTCGGTGAGCAATTGACCGGATACATAAAATGCCACCGCATCAGGACCATGCTGTTGAATAATGCCACTGAATTTTTTTGCTATTTCAGAATACGCCTGCTCCCAGCTAACCTGTTCGCCGTGTATTTCCGGGTATAGCAAGCGTTCGGTCAAATGCACGGTTTCACACAGTGCCGAACCTTTGGAGCATAAGCGACCGTAGTTAGAAGGATGATCAGGGTCGCCCTGCACTTCAACACGACCATTCTCATGCATGCTAACGATTACACCACAACCCACCCCGCAATAAGGGCAGATGGTTTTTGTGCGGCTGACGCTCATCGGGGAATTTTCTAACATTTTTAATTCAGGCAATGTTATTTGTGGTTAAAATCTGGTAATTAGCCATGGTTATTAATCGTAATTTCCCAATAAGTTAGGGCGGCTGTATAAATAGAGCCGTAGCTTCTCAATAAGTCGGGGCAGT
>CAZYCY010000234.1:0-4445 GCA_964646145.1 uncultured Thiotrichaceae bacterium | reverse complement strand
TTTAGAAAAGAACGCAGGTTATTGATTTTTCAGGACGCTGTAAATACGTCCATGTTGCAGATGCCTGAAAAATCAATAACCTGCGCCCTTACCTGGATAATACGCTGAGTAGTTACGTTTTGATTAAATTTATCTTTTTTCCAATTCTCAGGATTGTTGATAATATAAGAGGTCAAGACAGATTTACAAAGTAACCATGGCAGGGCACTTTCGCGAGGCTATATCCAGAAAGTCTCTGAAACAGTTGGTGTCCTGGCGCAAGCCAAAGAAGAGCAATGGCACTACGCAACGCCATTGCTCGACACCCCGGTTGTCACCGTGAGCCTTGGGCTGGATGGCACCACCATTTACCTGCGTGAACAGGGCTACCGTGAAACCATGGTCGGCACCATCGTGCTCTATACTGATTTTTTTAGGTTTAAACAACGCATGCAGCGGGAGATAAAACACATCAAAAAACTCTACCCGGATGCGTTGTACATCGGCGTAGCGGATGGTGCCGTAGATAATTGGTCTTTTTTAAAGCCGCACACCAGCAAACAGGTCACCGACTTCTGGCATGCCTGTGAATATCTGGCGCAGGCTGCTGATGCCATCTTCCCGACTAAAAAAGAACAGTTGGAAAAAAGGGCATGGTTAGATGAGCGCTGCCATAAACTCAAGCATCTTAAAGGTGCGGTCACAAGAATACTCAAGGAACTGAGGCAAAAGATACCGGGCATACACAGCAAGCGTCGGTTGCAAATGTTACATAAAGCGGTTTCCTATTTTACTCACCAGAAAAGTCGTCCCGCCCACCCATCTACAAGTAACTTTTGCAAGATTCAATATTGAAGTTAGTTAGAAATGCCTATTTGTCTCGCCTCCTCACATAGAACCCTGTTTATTTACATGGATATACAAGATTCACAGGATAAATAAAATAAAAAATCCTGTATATCCTGTATATCCATGTAAAGTTTTTTTAAAATGAAGTTACTTAGGACTCAGGATCAAATAACTTACGAAACTTAACTTGCCTTTTTGCTCCAGCTTGAATGATCTCAAATCGTTGCGTAGCGCAACTATGCGCCTTTTGAGATCATCCAATCTGAAACAAACTACGGCGTTAAGTTCCGCATCTTATTTAATCCTGAGTCCTTAGAAGCTACCTTTTTCAGTAACTTCTCAATTTTGATTTCTACTCTTGGGTTAAACATGAAATGATTGGAAATATATTAAAAATGCAAACCACGCTGAGCGATTCAGCAAAAAGACAGCCAGTGCAATACCAGCTTCCCATAGGTAAAGAACTGTTAGCAATGAATCAGCACATTGGTAAAACAATAACATTAAGCTACCAGAATGAAATCCACTGTATTGCCTGTGGTCGACAAACCAAAAAAAGTTTTGCGCAGGGACATTGCTATCCCTGTTTCCGTCGTCTGGCCTCCTGTGACATGTGTATTATGAAGCCTGAAACCTGTCATTATGCAGAAGGTACCTGTCGTCAACCGCAGTGGGGAGAAGCGAATTGTTTTGTTCCGCATTTTGTTTATCTGGCAAATTCATCGGGTATCAAAGTAGGCATTACACGTGGCACACAGATTCCCACTCGCTGGATGGACCAGGGTGCAGCTCAGGCCTTACCCATTTTTCAGGTGGCAACTCGTTTACAGTCAGGTTTGTTAGAAGTGGCTTTAAAACAGCACGTGTCCGATCGTACTGACTGGCGAAAAATGTTAAAAGCAGACGCGCCGCCGCTGGATTTAAAAAGCATACGTGATGACTTGCTGGATAAGTGTTCAAATGAAATAGCGATAATCAAAAATGAGCATGGCGACATTTCGATACAGGCGATTGACCAACAAGTGCTTGATATTAGCTACCCGATTTTAGAGTATCCTGAAAAAATAAAATCCCTCAGTTTTGATAAGCAAATGAACATTGAAGGCATCTTAAAAGGCATAAAAGGTCAGTATTTAATTCTTGATAATGGCGTGCTGAATATCCGTAAGTTTTCAGGGTATAGCATCGAAGTGAATTTCGTATAACATATATCAATTACTACTGAGTCGGATGAAAAGGATAGCACTTACTAAAGGGCACCTCTAAAAATAGAAGGACTTGGATACCATTGAGTTATAATAAGTAAACATCAAGGGGCTTGATCTAAAAATCAGCGTCCAGGCGCTTAGAGATGCCACAAGCTCCCTTGATGTCCTGATAATATAGTAGCTAACTAAATTACCATATTTGAGAGATACAAGAGATGCCCTTTAGTAAATGCTATCCTTTTCATCCGACTCGTTAACATAAATTATTCATCACTCACATCGTAATTATTTAGTATGAGGAAAACACCATTAGTATTCGTGAAGATATAAACTGTGTATTTGAACGCGATCCGGCAGCAAGAAACACTTGGGAAGTAATCACCTGCTACCCCGGTCTACATGCTGTGCTTATGCATCGTTTTAACCATTGGTTGTGGAACCTTGGACTTAAATGGTTGGCGCGCTGGCTCTCTTACTTTACACGCCTACTGACAGGTATCGAAATTCACCCTGGTGCGACCATTGGTCAACGATTTTTTATCGACCACGGCATGGGCGTAGTCATTGGTGAAACAGCAGAGATTGGCGATGACTGTACCTTGTATCACGGCGTAACTTTAGGTGGAACAAGCTGGAGTGGCGGTAAACGGCACCCTACATTACAACATAATGTTGTGGTGGGTGCCGGTGCCAAGGTGCTGGGCCCCATCATACTCGAAGAAGGCGTGCGCATTGGTTCAAACGCGGTGGTAACAAAAGACGTCGAAAATAATTCAACAGTAGTGGGGGTGCCTGGGCGAGTCATACATCGTCATGGTGAAACGCAACAAAAGCGTGATGCCGTTGCACAAAAACTGGGTTTTGACGCCTATGGTGCCACCCGTGATGCACCCGATCCGGTGGCGACAGCCATCAATAAAATGCTAGACCATATTCATGTTATGGACGAAAAAATGGAAACCATGTGCGTTGCATTAAAGCAATTTGGTGTCGAAATTGATGCCTCAACGCTACCTGATCTGGGCTCTTGTGCTATTTCAAACAGTGCTGAAGATGATAGTAATAATGCTGAAAAGATCGAAACTAATTAATCATTAGGTGAGACATCAGCATATACTCTCCGCACTCTAAACGGGGCATTCTTGAGTACGAAGAGTATATTGATCGTTGCAAAAGTATTCGCAGTGTGTGCTTTTTAAACTGTCGGTAGCATGAATGCTACCGTCAAGCCCCGCTTTGGTAAACATGGGGATATATTTACGGCGTGTTTCAAAAGTACACACTGCGAATACTTATGCAACGCTTTATATCTATAATCGCTTACGCTTCTTGCCCTGTATCGCAGAACAAATGCCGCGAAAAATACTGACTTCTCTTTGCGTTGTAGCAGCGCGATTGAATAAACTTTTCAAGCGCCGCATCACCACATCCGGGTTATTGGTACCAAAAAAACCGAGTTGATCTAACGCGTCAAACAAGTGTTGGTACATACCCGTTAACTGTTTTGCATTCGCCAGAACATCCAGATCATGTTTTTTGCCTTTAACTATTGGGTTTGCCTTATTCATTAAAGTCAGATGAAATTCGTAACATACTACCTGCACAGCCGCTGCTAAATTTAAAGAACAAAAATCGGGGTTGGTTGGAATATGCAGCAATGCATTGCATTCTTCAATTTCATCATTATTTAGCCCGCTACTTTCTCTACCAAAAACAACGGCGATCTCGCCATGCTCTATTTTTGCCAGCGATTTTTGCACGCATTCTCTGGCAGAATAAACCGGCCATTCAATAGTTCGCAAGCGTTCGCCAGTGGCGCCTACAACCCAGACACAATCAGAAATGGCCTGACTTAACTCAGCAACCACTTTCGCATTATCCAGCACATCAATCGCACCCACGGAGCGACGCATCGCCTCAGTTGAAGGGTAGTTTTTTGGCGCAACCAGATACAAACGGGATAAACCCATATTTTTCATGGCACGAGCAGTCGCGCCAATATTGCCTGAGTGTGAAGTATTAACCAGTACGATACGAACATTTTTGAAAAGAGAGAAATTTGTCTGCTGTGCCATGGCGCGTATTCTGCTATGCTATGCGCCAAATTAATACCGTTAATTTATAACAACGCGCCGAATCTCATAAGGACATCTCTATTTATTCTGGAGGTGAAGATTGAGATTCAAAATAGGTCAGATTAAGGCGCCCAATATTTTCAACATGGGCACGTGAGTGGGCTATGGCGAAGATTTGCAACGAAAATATGGCATATTTTGGACTCAAGATTCATCTTCACGAAAAGTGACACACGGATGTGTCGTTTACGCACCTAAGGATGGAATTAATAGAGATCTCCATAACCTGGATACTTTGATAATTATGCAAGCAATGGTAAATATTGCAGTTCGC
>CAZYCY010000233.1:0-4469 GCA_964646145.1 uncultured Thiotrichaceae bacterium | reverse complement strand
GTTAAAGCAAAAAAATGGTCGCCATTGGCGACCATTTGCGTATTGTCCATTGTATTATCATCTATATGATTATGGTCTACCTGATTATACTCAGGTCAGTAATAACTATCCATGATCTTCCCTCTCGACTGCTTCTTCCACATCCCATTTTACCTGTCGTGATGGAACCACAGTGGAAATAGCATGCTTATAAACCATCTGCGTTACCGTGTTTTTTAACAGTACCGCAAACTGGTCAAACGATTCAATTTTCCCCTGTAATTTAATGCCGTTTACCAGAAAAATAGAAACCGGTATTCTTTCTCTTCTCAGTGCATTTAAATAAGGATCCTGTAAATGATGCCCTTTTGACATGTGACTCCCCAATATTATTATTATTATGTGTAACCTTTGCACAACACAGACGTAAAGGAAAAACATGCTAAAACATCCTGATTGAGACAGGAAACACCGTTTACAGCCGATTCCTGACAAGTTTTCTAACGAAAAACAGGAAAATTTCAGCCATTTTTACTCGTGAATGTATCGTGCAAAAATATATATCTATTGCCTTAGGTTACGACCTGAACATTTGCTAATCGTTCTAGGTTCACAAAAAATACTAGACACAACAACCCAGACTTAACAACAATGCCACGCTACCGCTCTTTATGATAGTAAAATTTTGATATTTTTCAGAATTTTCTTCACATTTAGCAGCTTTGGATCAATAAAATTGCATTCCGTCTCTTTTCGCAACCAGGTCATCTGACGTTTTGCCAGTTGCGCGGTGGCAATAACGGATTTTTCTCGCATCTCATCATATGTATATTCTCCGCTAAGATACAACCAGATCTGCCGATAACCTACCGCACGAATTGACGGCATGTCTGCATGCAGATCACCACGCTTAAACAAAGCGTCGACTTCTTCAATAAAACCCTGTTGCAACATGAGGTCAAAGCGTCGTGTTATGCGCTTACGCAGTTCTATACGATCGGGGGGCATCAAGGCTATTTTAATGCGCCGGTATGGAAAGCACGGTTTTTGTTGATTGTTTTTTTGCTGCTGCCAAAAATCCGTTAATGTTTTACCTGTCGCATCAAACAGTTCCAGCGCCCTTTTTATTCGTTGAGGGTCATTGGGGTGGATGCGCTCTGCCGATACCGGGTCAACGCTTTTCAGACGCTTATGCATGGCTGGCATTCCCTTTATGTCTGCTTCCATTTCGATTGCCTGCTTTACTGCATCCTCGATTTCAGGCATGTTCGCCAGACCTTTTTGCAAGGCATTAAAATACAGCATGGTGCCACCAACCAGTATCGGCATGCGTTGATTGACCACGCTTTGTTGCATTAAACCCAGTGCATCTTCACGAAACTGCCCTGCCGAGTAGACCTCTGCGGGGTCAACAATATCAATTAAATGGTGCGGTGCCTGCTGCAAGGTTTGTTGATCGGGTTTTGCTGTGCCGATATCCATACCCCGGTAAACCAGCGCTGAATCAACACTGATTAAATCGCTTTGCAGTTCATCATTAATAGAGAGTGCCAGCTCAGTTTTACCGGTGGCTGTAGGCCCCATGATGAATATGGTGATCGGCGAGTCGATTTCTGCGCCTTGCTGGATAATTAAGTCCTTCATTATTTACTGCAATCAGAGTTGGCATTCACTATCTGCCACGCATAAACAGCTTATCCAGTTCAGCGATGCTCAATTGTATCCACGTTGGTCGCCCATGATTGCACTGTCCGCTGCGTTCAGTGATTTCCATATCACGTAACAGCGCATTCATTTCTTCGATGCTTAATTTACGGTTCGCCCTGATTGAACCATGACATGCCATGGTCGAGAGTATTTCATTGATTGCCTGCTGGATGCGCGCGCTGCTACCATGGGTAAGTAAATCGGCAAGCACGTCACGCAATAATGTTTCGACATCACTGGTTGATAAGATGATAGGCAATTGCCGCAGCTTAATGCTTTCTTCGGCAGCTCGGTCAATTTCAAAACCCAGTTCTCTAAATACCTCTGCATAATCTTCCACCAGTTGCGCTTCTTTACTGCTCACCGCTATTGTCATCGGCACCAATAGCGGCTGTGACTTAATTCCCTCACTTTCACGCGCTGTCTTTAACCGTTCATAGGTTATGCGCTCATGGGCAGCATGCATATCAACCAACACTAAACCTTGTGCGTTTTCTGCCAGTATGTAAATACCATGTAATTGTGCGCGGGCGAAACCCAGCGGTGGCATATCCTGAGTTTCTGGCAAAACCATTGCGGCTTTGCTTAAATCGGCGGCAAAAATTGTAGAAGACGCATTAAATGCCGGTGTTGCTGGTGCAAACTCCGCATAGGCGCGTCGTTGTTCCGCTACTGCAAATGGCATGGATGACTGCTGCGGCATCGGTGGTCGTGCCTGAAGCCCGGACTGCGACATTTTTGTGTCGATTGTTTGTTGTCTCGCTGCGGTATTAGTAAAGTGCTGCAAGTCATGTGCATGGTTGTCACTGCTGATGGTTTCTGCCAGGCTTTTATGTATGGCTCGAAACAAAAAATCGTGTACCTGCCGACCTTGTCTAAAGCGCACTTCGTGTTTACCAGGGTGTGCATTCACATCCACCATCACCGGGTCGCACTCAAAAAACAGCACATAAGCAGGGTGGCGACCATGAAATAAAACATCGGCATACGCCTGTCGCACAGCATGTGTAACCAGACGGTCTTTTACCATACGCCCGTTGACGTAAAAATACTGCATATCCGCCTGACTGCGAGAGAATGTCGGCTGTGCTATCCAGCCCCACAGACGGAGGCCTTCATAAGCAAAATCCATCATTACAGCCTGCTCAATAAAAGCCGGTCCGAGTATGTCAGCAATGCGTTTTTCCTGTTGTAAACGGTTAGTCGCCGCAGCTAAAACTTTTACAGCACGCTGATTGTGCCGCAATGAGATGTCTACATCAAAACGACTCAGTGAAATGCGCTTGACCATCATCTCAAGGTGTGAAAATTCGGTTTTTTCAGTACGTAAAAACTTGCGTCTGGCCGGTACGTTAAAAAATAAATCACGCACTTCAATGGTGGTTCCCGGTTTATTTGGCGCAGGTGAAATTTCGCTGGGTTTACTGTTGTTCATGGTGAGCTGCCAGGTCTCGTCGCCCCCCTGCCAACAGGAGGTTAGCTGCAAATGGCTAACGGATGCGATACTCGGCAGAGCTTCACCGCGAAAACCCAGACTACTGACTTCTTCAAGGTCATCGATATTACGAATTTTGCTGGTAGCATGGGGTGACAATGACAACACCAGGTCTTCTTTATGAATGCCATGCCCATTATCGCTAATGCGAATAAGTTTGCTACCACCGCCTTCAATATCAATGGTTATTTTCGTTGCACCGGCATCCAGCGCGTTTTCCAATAGCTCCTTAACTACCGCTGCTGGACGCTCTACCACTTCACCAGCGGCAATCTGATTAACCAGTTGCACTGGCATCGGTTGAATTCGGCTGTTAATTGTCATAGCGGTTAAAAATTATCGCGCCTCTGCATTTAACTCATAAAAAAGTTATTTGGTGAAAAATTTAGCCGAAAAGGACTCAAAATCGCAAAAAAAACGGGATAAATTTGCGTTTTTTAGCGTTCTTTGCAGCAAAAAAATTAAATAACAAGCTGCAATAAATTTATTCTGAGTCAAACACAACGGCATGAAAATTATTGTTCAGATGTGGCTTTAGTTTATCGTAAAAAGATTTTATAAGTCCATCCTTAAGTTCATAAACGGCAGCTTCACGTGCCACCACTTCGTGAACAATGCAAAAACGCATATATAAGATTTCATGCCTCTGCATGTAAGATTTTAAAAAAGCGTAGATAATATTTCTGCTTGTCTTACTTTGATAATGGATATTTTTCAATAAGCTGATAATTTACAGACGATTCGCCCTGTATTGATTCGACCAATGCAAAGTCTTCCACTCGCCACGAGATAGAAAACATTTGTTCAGCCACCATCGGTTTTGTACATTTTCGCATTAAAGTGACATGAGGATTATATAACCGTTTATCACTTTGATGTCCGCAAACTGAAAATGCTGCACCAAGATTTTTTTGTAATTGCATGAGTTCAGTCGGTAGATTCTGCATTCCCATCCATAAAATTTTAGCTTTAGAAAAATAACCATAACAATCCAGATCAATATCAAAACCTTTGACACCGCCTTGCTCGACAAAGCCTTGTGCGGCGACATGCAGGCAATCTTTGTTCACATCAGTGACAGAGCCAATAAAATTCAATGTCACATGCAAATTATGCGTTGCCACCGCGCGACCCTTGGCTGGCTGAGAAAGCTCCAAGAATGTTTCAATAATAGAATGCCTGACTTGCGCTGAAGGCCAAAGTGCAAAAAACAGGCGATGCGTTTTCATCTTGTTAATTTACAACTGACGATAGTTAACTGCAAATTAATCTGGAGTACTGTGTTCTG
>CAZYCY010000232.1:0-4490 GCA_964646145.1 uncultured Thiotrichaceae bacterium | reverse complement strand
GGATGTAGGTTATTGATTTTTCAGGCATCTGCAACATGGATGTTGCAGTAGAGCGCCAAGTAAGCAAACATGGGGACGTATTTACAGCGTCCTTAAAAATCAATAACCTGCGTCCTTTTCCAAAATTACGCTGAGTAGTTACAAAGGCTGTTTATTTATTTTTTTGATAGACCTTAGCGTTTGCCCTGCCTTCCAGTAACTTGCTAAAAGCCTCATGCCACGTGTCGAAGATAAAATAAATAATCAGGGTTCTAAAGGTTTCCCACAAAGCCAGCTTATTAATATAGCTTTTACGGCGCGTCCATCCTTTGCTCCGTAATCGCCACATCCATGTGGCACTACTCTCAAAATGATGGACTGCCCCGACTTATTGAGAAGCTACTTAATCAGCCTTCTTCTTAGTAAGTGCAGTGAAAAACTCACCCAGTGCCAGTTCATATTCCGGTTGACTCATAAAAACGCCGTTATTATGACCTCCTCTCATCTTAATGAAAGATTTTGGCTCATTAGCAGCCTGAAACACCTTCTCACCCAGGCGAAATGGAATAATCTCATCATCAGGGCTATGCAGTACCAGCACAGGCGACTTTACCTGCTTAATATGCGCCACCGTATTGAAATCATAACGCAAAAAAATCAGTCGGGACAAAATCGGAAAAATTGCATTGGCGGCATCTCTTGCAGAGCTGAATGTAGACTCGACAATTAACCCACCCGGCTGAACCTGGGCAGCTAGCTGTGTTGCGACCACACCGCCAAGTGAGCGACCAAATACAACAATATCTTTCTGCTTGAGATTTCGCTGCTCAATTAAATAATACCAGGCAGCACTGGCATCTTTATAAAGCCCCTGCTCATCGGGCTTACCTTCACTCTTTCCAAAACCTCGGTAATCAATAATAAAAACATTCAAACCAAGACGATGAAAGATCTCTATGGAGCTGCCACGATGGGAAATATTACCAGCATTGCCATGGAAAAATAATAGCGTATGCCGTGCGTCCTGATGCGGGATATACCAGCCATGTAAACGCACACCATCTTCGGTCTCCAGAAAAACATCTTCATACACCAATCCCCACTCCGTTGGTGTCTGCTCTAGTGTGGTATGCGGGAAGAAGGTCATCAAGGGTTGTTGCAGATACATCAGACCATTCAACAGAGCCAGACCAAATAGTAAAAGCATAATGTTGTTTATCATTCGTCTAAGCATTTAATTTGACCTTAAAAAATCAGTTGCATCGTAGCGAGGACGGCTAAGGTGCTGAAGGTTATGACTTGTTTCTGGTGTCTTGATCTTTTCACAAAGAAACTCGCTCGGCTGTCTTCAGAGGTTATGCATTTATTATACGAATTAAGGAGATACAATAGATGCCCTTAATCGAATGAACTCGGATATGCGCTGCGCAATTTAAGTATCCAGCGGTGGTGGGGCAATGCGCAGCACTTCCTCGACGGTGGTTTCGCCTTTCGCTACCTTGTTTGCGCCACTTAGTCGCAAAGGCTGCAAACCATCTTTGATTGCCTGGCGACGCATGTCATGAATATCGCAATCAGCGGCAATCATCTGACGTGTTTGTTTGGAAAATTTAAACATTTCGTAAATGCCTTTACGCCCCTGATAACCGGTTTCACGACACTCCAGACAGCCCACTGGTTTATATATCTGCCCTGGTTTTTTCGCTTTCCAGGGATGCACCAGCTCCTGCCAGACTCGGTCGCTAATGTCTGTTGGCTGCTTACAATGAGGACATAAGGTTCGCACCAGTCTTTGCGCCATAATGCCGAGCACAGACGACTGAATTAAGTACGGGGGCACTCCGATATCAAGCAATCGTATTACTGCCGACGGTGCATCATTGGTATGCAGTGTTGACAGCACTAAATGTCCGGTTAATGCCGCCTGTATCGCAATATTAGCCGTTTCCTGATCACGAATCTCACCAATCATAATGATATCGGGATCCTGACGCAACAAGGTGCGTACTCCACTGGAAAAATCCAGGTCGATATTTTTCTGCACCTGCATTTGATTAAATGCTGGCTC
This sequence comes from uncultured Thiotrichaceae bacterium, assembly GCA_964646145.1. Lineage (GTDB taxonomy): Bacteria > Pseudomonadota > Gammaproteobacteria > SZUA-229 > SZUA-229. The sequence goes on along the minus strand of CAZYCY010000232.1, from coordinate 2,443 downwards.
GATCAACTCTATAGGATCTTCAATCGTACAAACATTGACATCCGGCTTGGCTAACAGTTTTAAGGTGGAATACAGTGTGGTGGTTTTTCCTGAGCCAGTGGGACCTGTTACCAGAATAATGCCATGCGGCTGATCTATCATTGACTGCCATGTTTGATTATCTTTTTTACTAAAACCTAATTGGGTAAAGTTTTTTACCAGCACTTCGGGATCAAAAATACGCATCACCAGTTTTTCACCAAATGCTGTTGGCATGGTCGATAATCGCATTTCTACTTCATTGCCATCTGCAGTGCGTGTTTTCAATCGACCGTCCTGTGGTCGCCGTTTTTCCGCCACATCCATACGACCAATGATTTTTATACGGCTGGTCACCGCTTTCATTACCGCTGCTGGAATTTGATAAACTTCCTGCAAAACACCATCGATACGAAAGCGTACTGGACACATTTCCCGACGTGGTTCCAGGTGAATATCGCTGGCACGCTGCTCAAAAGCGTATTGTAATAACCAGTCTACAATGTTGACCACGTGCTGATCATTGGCATCAAGTTTGCCGCTACGCCCAAGCTCCATCAGCTGCTCAAGGTTTTGAATGTTACCGCCACTGCTATCAGCTGAGGTGCGCGCACCGTGAACCGACTTGGCAATGCTATAAAACTCCAGCAATAATCGACGAATGTCATCCGGGTTAGAAACAACCAGTTTGAACACTTTATTATGGATACGCGACAGCTCTGCTTCCCAGTCACGCTCAAAAGGCTGCGCTGTTGCCATCGTTATTGTGCTGCTATCAACCTTTATCGGCAACACGTTATATCGAGCAGCATAGGCGTATGACATTACTTCGGTCACTTCAGCCACTTCTATTTTTAACGGGTCAATACGCACGAAAGGCATATCAACACGCGTGGCTAACCATTTTGTCAGCGAGTCCAGCGTCAGTATTTTTTGTGTAACAAGATTAATCCAGTTTCGAGCAGCAATAATTTCAAGCGGGTTTTTTTTCTTATATTGCGCATCCACAGCAAGAGTGCGCAACACGTGAGCATTTTCCGTGTCAATCATTTCATCTTCTTCAAGCCACTGCAAAATATCGTGAACTTCAAGATGCTGATTCAGTTTTGTATTATCTTCAAAAACTACGTTCATTGTTTAACCTTGCTAGCAACTGCTCAGCGTAGCCATACTCCTCGCACTCAAGAATACCTAAATAGTAGACACTTTTACGTATTTTAACCCTGTTTTCAGCCATTTAATTAATCACTCAATATCTTTCTCTTCAGTTGAAGTACGCACTTCAAATCGACCACCAATAAGGTTTCTAGCACCACCAGAAAGATTTAATTGTATGCTACCTGCCTGATATAAATTGTTACATAAGTATTTGCTACAGATGCTCTTCACACTCAAGAATCCTCCATTTATAGCCCGCACCTCTTCGCCAGCAATGTCACATGGATGCGGCGAATGATGATTATCCATTCAAAACAACACGCCTTGTACTTGACCATTTATAAATATTTTCTTACTGACTGGCAAACTATGAGCCTGCAACTTTAAGGCACCAAAAAAAAGACCCGCAAGCGGGTCTTTTTTCATTTCTTATGGTTACCATACTGCTATGGTTGACCGATTGAGCAACTAATCATTGTGCCAGGAATTCACGATCAGACATCTCAACATCACCAACTGACCATGCACCACGAGTTCTCGCATGATTTACAGCTGCATCAATTTCAGATGCAGTTGCGTTATGATCTATATCCAGAACCTGTCCAGGGTGGATCAAATCAGCATCCTCGATTTTGTCACGGTTTGTTCTGAAAATTAGCGGCCACTGGTAAGGGTCAGCATAAATTTCATCCTTAGCCGAAATGTTCCACAAGTTGTCACCGCGAACAACGGAGTAACTAGTCACACGACCAGCAGGCACTGCATCGGCAGCGGCAGCGGCAGCTTTTATGGCTGCTGCCTCTATAGCCGCTTTAGCAGCCTGTTCATCCAGTAACTTTTTCTTATCAGCCTCAGCCTGTGCTAGCGCTGCATTGGCCTGATCTCTGGCTTCATTAGCAAGTCTAATAGCCTCTGCATTATCACCAGCAACAAGTTTTTCTTCTGCTTGCTCAATTAACGCTCCGGTATCGCGCCAATTATCGTTAACAGCTTTTGCTTTAGCATGTGCAGCTTTAGCTTCGGCAATCGCTTGTTGCGCAGGTAAAGAATCATCAACAGGTCTTTCTCTAGGAGCACAACCTGTAACCAGGCCTATGCTTAAAAGGGCGACGCTTAACATACGGGCAGTTGTTCGCATTGTCATAAATCTCCATTCGGATTTTATATTAAGTATTATTTATAATTTAGTGATTTTTTTTCGCTGCGGTGAATTATAGCCCTAAAATGCGATGGATTATAGCCCTAAAAAGAAACAATGTGAATATTT
>CAZYCY010000231.1:0-4512 GCA_964646145.1 uncultured Thiotrichaceae bacterium | reverse complement strand
AGAGGTCACTGTAATGCTATATATCATGCGTCATTCCTGCATGTTTTTAGCAGGAGAAGTGGTGCATGGACGCACCGATAACGCACCTAAGGATGGAATCCATGCCCCACCAATTAGATTCCTGCTAAAAACATGCAGGAATGACGCGGTGTTTATTAACTATTTATAATGTGGCTGAAGTTTGTAACTAATCAGGAAATTTAATGACCACTAAAACCTGGATCAAAGGCAAAGACGCGGCACTGGAAGAATCCATTGCTTCCATGCAACAAAAATTAATCGATTTGAATTTCGATATTGAACAGGCTTCCTGGTTAAACCCGCTACCTAATGTTTACTCGGTACACATCCGCGACAAAGACTGTGGCTTAATGTTTACCAATGGTAAAGGCAGCACAAAAAAAGCCTGTCTTGCCAGCGCACTGGGTGAATATTTTGAGCGTTTGAGCTGCAATTATTTTTTTGCTGACTTTTATCTGGGCGAAGATTTTTCCAGCGGTGAGTTTGTTCATTACCCGCATGAACGCTGGTTTAAAAATAATGACAGCAATGACCACACTATTCCCGATGGCTTGCTCGATGAAAAACTCTGGGACTACTACGACCCTGATAAAGAACTGACCGCAACAATGATTTTTGATACCAATTCCGGCACTGGCGAGCGCGGTATCTGCGCTTGCCCGTATCAACGTCAGCGCGATGGTAAAAACATCTGGTTTCCAATTAACATCATTGGCAATTCCTACGTCAGCAACGGCATGTCCGCTGGCAACAGCAAAAACGAAGCTCGCGTGCAAAGTCTGTCAGAAATTTTTGAACGTTATATAAAAAACAAAATTATTGCTGAAGGCATCTGCCTGCCCCAAGTGCCGGATGCGGTATTGCAACGCTATCCGAAAATCACCGCAGCCATCGACAAGCTGGAACAACATGGCTACCACCTACGTATTGCCGATGCCTCTTTAGGTGGGCGTTATCCGGTTTTGAGTGTCACTTTAATCAATCCAAAAAATGCTACCGTATTCGCTTCCTTCGGCGCACATCCCAGCTTTGAAGTTGCCTTGGAGCGTACCGTTACCGAACTGTTGCAGGGGCGCGACCTGAATCAGCTTGATGGTTTTCAAGCGCCCAGTTTTAATCTGGATGAAGTAGCGGACCAGCATAATCTTGAAACCCACTTTATTGACTCCAGCGGTTTGATTGCTTTCAATTTTTTCAAAAACAAGGCAGATTATGAATTTACTGACTGGGATCATGACGCAAACACCAGCGATGAGTTCGGCTACCTTTGTAATATTATCCATGACCTGGATTTTGATGTATATATCGCCGACTATGAGCATCTGAATGTTTATTGCTGTCGCATCATCGTACCTGGCATGTCGGACATTTACCCAGTTGATGATCTGCTCTGGAACAATAACAACGAAGGCGCTTTATTTCGCGAAGAGATACTATCATTAAAAAATCTTGATAAAACACATTGGCAATCCATTCTCGATCGTCTGCAACAAGGCGGTTACAATGATTACCAGCGAGTAGCCGAATTCATTGGCATTGCACCCGACCCCGGTACTACCTGGGCAACACTGCGCATTGGTGAGCTGAAAGCCATGTTATGCCTCGCCTTAAAAAATGACGAAGCCACTGAGTGGGTTAACTGGTGTTTGCATGCAGACCAACTGGACAATGATGGCACACGTTTTTATTTATGCCTGCAAACACTATTAGAAGTAAACAACAGTAATCAACAACTGGGGGATTACCAACATAGCTTTACATTATTGTTTGATGAAACAACATTAACAAATTGTTTAAATGTGATTTCCGGTAAAGAAAACTTTTTTGGTCTGCACAGTCCGGGTTTAAGCCTTGCGGGTTTTACCCTGCATCATAAACTGCTTGAAAGTTACCAGAAGCTTCATCTTGCCAAACAAAACAACTGGAAATAAATCGCATCATAAATATTTCTCATCCCGCACATAAATTCACTGGATTTATGTGCGGGATTTTTGGCTCTTGCACACAGTTGGCTGTCTTTGTTTATTAGCACCCAAAAAAAACCTAAGCTAAATGATAATAAAAATGCTATTGTTTAACAATGTTAAACAAATAGAGACTATACCATGTTAGGTGTCCGATTAGAGCCAGAACTGGAACAACGACTAAGTATATTAGCGAAAAAAACTAAACGTTCAAAAAGCTATCTTGCTAAGGAAGCCTTACGCGATTATATAGGCAGATTAGAAAATCAGGAACGACGACGACAAGAAACACTGGCGCGATGGGAAGCCTATGAGCAAGTTAGTGAAAGCATCGAGCACAATGCCATGACTGACTGGCTGGAATCCTGGGGAGATGAGAAGGAGAAAGAGTGCCCGACTACAAAATAGAATGGTTACCCGAAGCCACAAGTGACATAGCCAGACTGCGAACATTTATAAAAAAAGAAAACCCCAGGGCTGCAAAAAAGGCTGGTCAACGAATACTCGGCGCGGTTAATTTACTGATTAAAAATCCAAAATCAGGCATGCCGAGCCAAGATGAAGGTTGTGAGGGATTTAGAGATTTATACGCCCCCTTTGGTATGGGCGGATACACTATTCGTTATCGCATTAAGCAACGGAGTATCATCATCGTTCGCGTCTGGCATAGTCGAGAAGATCGCACTAACTAAAAGTGGTAACGTCCCCTTTTCTTATGAAATATTTAACCACGACTAAAATGTCTGGAACATTTTGAATGCACGTTAGTGCTACCCGAAGGGCGTAGCGCAGGACAGCGCGAAGTAAAGACACTAAACTCAACAACCACCAGCTAAAGCTTGGTGAGGTTAGTATTATGGACTAAAGTTCGGATACGGGTCATATAGACCCGTCTCAATGCCAGTAAGTTAAGGGTTATCTCGTCATTCCGTCATGTTTTTAGACGGAATCCAGCATGATTAAACAATGGATTCCGTCTAAAAACATGACGGAATGACGTTGCTATGTATTTTGATACTACCACTTCTCATACCCACGCAAAGTGTGGGAATGAGACAAAAATCAGGGTCCGGTGAAAATACGCATTCCCACGCAGAAGTGTGGAAGCGAGAAAAGCCTGGTACGTAACACATTTAAGTCGTAATCTTCTCGTTCCCACGCTCCTGCGTGGGAACGAGATAAAGTGGATAAGCCCCAATACCCATTAGTCACCGTCAGCAAAATTAACACCCAGCGAAACTCTAAGGCCGTCAGCAACTTCTCGCTTGAAATTGCCATCAAGCCAACCAATGGCGGTTTCCAGTTCACTGCGATTTTTATCCGTGGCCGCCTGTTTAGCAGCATTCAGGTTGTCTCGAACGCTGTTTACCTTGTCATCAAAACCGTTGGCTGACATTTGATCGAAAAAACCAAAACTGCCTGCATTTTCACCTTCTAATACCACTTCGATTTCAGCCAGTGCGGCAGAAATATTTTGATAAAAATAATCCGCGATTTGTGCGTCCATAATCGCTGCAAGCTTACGCTTTTGTAGGTAATCAAGGTGTTTCTGAATGGTAATGATTAAAGCCACAACCGACTTTTTTCCGTCTTCAAGTTCGTTGTTGAGTAAAATGGTTTTAAAGGCTTTGCCGGTTTCTAAATATTCCACTCGCCAACCGAGTTCAACTTCTAGCGCAGTGCGTACTAGCAACTGCGACATGCCGATCAGATATTCACATTTTCTAGCACCGATACCGGCTGCCTGATAATCGCTGACAATATTGACCAAGTCCGTCGAGTTGCTTATGCTGTCTTCAAAAATCAGCACCTCAAGCGCCAGCATACCAACCCTGGTAAACAACAGACCATCAAAATAGTTTTGATCAAGTACTACTGTGTCTGCTAATCGAGTCGCTAACTCGCTCCGTACCGTGTTTGTGTAATCAGTGCCTCGAAGGCGCATGGATTCAATAAAATTCATATTAGGTGTGAACAAATTGTCATCCAACGGCCCAATGTTATACATGGCAACCCGATTCCACTGCGAGGAAAGTGTTTTCCATTGATTCTGCAGATCAACCAGGTTGGCTTCGTTAACCTCAGCACAAAAGGCATTTGCCTTTGTCTGTAACGACTCGGAGTGTGTTTTGAAGGCAGAAAAACCCGGCATGATACTTTCATCAACCGTATTTTGCAGAATACGGTCCAGCTTGGCCGAACCCTCTGTGGTATGGCTAGAATCACAGCCACTGATTAGTGCAAGCAAAATACCAAGTAAAAGTAAGTGTTTCATATCTATCCATTGCCTATTGTTAAAGTTTTAATGAAGCAGGCTTCGGGGCATTTCCAATAATACAATCTAATGCCGGTGAATCGTTCTGCTTACAATCGTTCTTCTTATACACGCATATTCATACAGAAACAGCCGTCATGTGATTGTCCCAATATGTGTTGTTAAAATGCAAACGCGCTGCTTTATTCTCTTTTAAAGTTTTTGCATCAAGCTGGCGTAGCTGCCCTATTGAACTGCTAATAATAAAATGTT
>CAZYCY010000230.1:0-4541 GCA_964646145.1 uncultured Thiotrichaceae bacterium | reverse complement strand
GATTCCTGCTAAAAACATGCAGGAATGACGCATGATATATAGCATTACAGTGACCGCTGTCTTTGTTTTATATAACCTGGCGGATACTTATGGCTAATCAGGAATAATTTTGTTTTCAGATTTTTCGTTATCAACAAACTTACGAACTTGAGAGCGATAGTTTTCAGCATCCTGCTCCGTCAATGTCTGTCGTTTATGGTTACATAAACGCGCGCCCAGCAAAGCTGCTATTTGATAGCTTCGCTGTAACATTTCAGTTAAATCATCGAGTGGATCGTCACCATTTATTTTCATAAAGGTCGTTAAACCCGTTGTTTTTATATCGTGCATAGTATCAGCGTCAAAAGATCCAGGTTCCAGCATATTAGCAAGGCTGAATACCGTTTGATTAGCTGATTTATAATGAAATATATTCATCTCGCCAAAGCTCAAGCCCATCGCCTGTACTGCGCTGTTTATTTGTGAACCCAACAAAAACTGAGTGCCAGCACGTTGGCTATTACCCAGGTTGTTTTTCTGAGGATTAATTTTAGGAAGAATATATAGCACGATAAAATCTGATGGTGCTTTTGTTGACCTTCTATTGTCCAATGACTCAGTCTGTGACTCGGACTCAGCTTGTCGCTCACTTGCTACAGGTGAGTTATCTTCAGCCACGGCTACCGAGTGAGGTTGGTCTTCATGCCGATAGTCTTCATCCGAATCCAGATCTGCACTACTAATAATTCTGACCTTACCGACACCTTCATCAACATCATCCAGTGAACCTGCGTTAAATTCAGGCAGACCATCGTCCTGCCCTGCCTCAAACTCATCAACCAGTGAATGACTGCGCTGACGACGGCTCCGGCCCAGCAGGTATATCACCACCACAAAGGCGATGCCTGCTGCCAGCAATACCCATCGCAGTGCTTCCATGTTATGCTCCTACACCTGCCATGGTCGCCGCTTCTGCCACATCTACGGAAACCAGGCGTGAAACGCCCGACTCGCGCATGGTGACACCACTCAAGTGTTCCGACATCTCCATAGTGGTCTTGTTATGGGTAATGAAAATAAACTGCACCTTATCTGACATCTCTTTAACCAACTGGCAGAAACGTCCGACATTGGCTTCATCGAGTGGTGCATCAACCTCATCAAGCATGCAGAAAGGTGCTGGATTCAATTCAAAAATGGCAAATACCAGGGCAACAGCAGTTAATGCTTTTTCACCACCTGACATCAAATGGATATTTGAAATTCGTTTGCCGGGCGGTCTTGCCATAATAGAGACCCCGGTATTTAAAAGATCATCGCCAGTCATTTCAAGGAAGGCAGTGCCGCCACCAAATAAACGCGGGAACATATCTTTGATACGTGAATTAACGTGATCGAAGGTGTCTTTAAATCGACCACGTGTTTCTTTATCGATTTTGGCAATCGCCTGCTCTAATATTTCCAGTGCAGCGGTAATGTCCTTATCCTGAGCATCGAGATATTCTTTACGCTGCAACTGTTCTTTATATTCATCAATGGCAGCAAGGTTGATTGGACCTAAACGTGAAACTTTTGCGCCCACCTCAGACAGTTTACTTTGCCACAGCTTGCTGTTTGCCTGCTCACCTTCTGCCTCTTTCTGGCTCAGAGTTTCGAGTATTGTCTCCAATGTGAAATTATTTTTGGTAAAATCTGATTCTGCCAGTTGTTCCAGCGTAGTTTTACTACGCGTACGTAACTCTTGACTATCAAGACGAAATTTTTCCAGTTGATCACGCACTTTTTGTGAGCTTTGTTCGAGCTCACTGCGTTGCTGTTCCAGTAATCGAAGATCCTGTGTAATAGCTTCAACCTTACGCCGTGCTTCAGACAGTGCTTGCTCTGATAACAGACGTTGTTCTAATGACTTTTTAAGCTCACTTTCCAGTTGTTCAGTTGGTTGTACTGATTGCGACAATGATGATTCAAGATTTTGTTTGCGCTGCAATTGCACTGTTTGTGCTTGCTCCATACGTTGTATATTATGTTGCAGACCGCTCAAACGTGTTTTTAAACCTTCAACTCGAATCGCCAGCTGATGCGCCTGCTCCCGGTGTTGTTGTAAATTGCTTCGATGTTGTTGGTGTTGCTGTTGCAGTTCATCTTGCTCTGCCTGCAAAACTGTTCGATCCGCCTCCATTTTTTCAGCATTTTCAAGTGCTGCATTACGGCTTCGAGTCGCAGTTGCTATGTCATTCTGGTCACGATTAATTAAATTCTGCGTTTCTTCGAACTCGGCAGCAAGGTCTTTGCCACGGCTGATAATGTGCTGATGACGAGATTCACGGGCACTGATTTGTGCTTTTATTTCATTTAGCCGTGAATGAATGGTATTTAACAAAACCTGTATTTCTTCACGCTGCTGCTCGTTTGTTTGCAAGGTGTCGCGTAAGCCAGTTAATTGCGAACTAATTTTTTCTGCACTTGATTCATGTATTGTTAACTCCTGCTGTAATTCACGAATGCTGTTTTCACGAGCCAGAACACCAGCATTGGTATCGTCTTCACGGCTAATCCGTATCCAGTTAACCCCTAGCCAGATGCCATCTCTGGTAATGATGCTTTCACCCTTTGACAGGGTCAGGCGCATTTTTAGTGCCTCATTCAGGGTATCACTGCATTTAATGCCATGCAGAAAATGCCTTGTGTCAACTGATGATGAAACTTTTTTCAGTAAAAACCCTGCTGAAACATTTGTTGCTGCGAGATCCGTTTTGGTGTTTTTCTGATCGCTTTCAACTTGCTCTTTTTCAATAAGAGATAGCTTGCAGCCTTTTAATGAATCAAGAGTCGATGAATCAAAAGTGGTGGACAAGCGGTCAACACTATCAACACAAACAGCTTCCAGGGTATCACCCAGTACGGTTTCAACGGCCACTTCCCAGCCCTCATCCACCGACAGCTGTTCGGCAAAACGAGTGTTATTATTGATGCCATTTTTTTCCAGCCATTGTTGTGCTGCTTTATCTGTTTTGCCTAATGCTGCCTCCTGCAAGGCTTCCATTGACGACAAACTGCCCTGCTTTTGATGAATGCTGCGGCGCACATCTGCTGATTGTTGTTCTTTGCTAACAATTTGTTCACGTGTTATTTTTATGATGGCAATGGCTTGGGATAACTGTTGTTCGTGCTCTTCTTTATCAGTCGCTGATTTGCTTAACAGAATATCTAAATCCGCAATTTGCTGTTGCAGATTTTCGCCGTGTAAAGTCTGCTTTTCCACCTCTATTTTTTGCAAGCGTTGTTGTAACTGCTGAACATGACGCTCAAATTGCTCCATGCGAGAACGCTCAAGCTGTGCCTTTTGGCTTTCTGCAAAATAACGCTGATTAATCTCATCCCATGTTTGCTGCCATTTTTGTTTTGCCTGTTCGGCCAGTTTAAACTGTTCAGCGCCTGCTGCCTCCAGTGTTTTTAACTGTTCCAGCTTAGGCTGCTGATCAAGCAGATTTTGCTGTAGCTCTTTAATTTCCTGTTGATCCGATAAAATGGCATGCTCTGCATCTGCCAATGCAATTTGAACTTGTTCCAAATCCGTTTGCTGACGTTGCAATAACTCCTGTTGATGTTTGATGTTTTGCTCTTTGGCAGAGATATCCGCACCCAGACGATAATACTCAGCCTGTACATTATTAAAAACGTCATTTGACAGCGTGCTTTGCTGGCGTTGAGACTCAATTTTTGACTCAGTCTCACGCAGTGAAGCAATCACCTGTTGCAGTGATGTCTCGGTAACCTGAATTTCTTGATCACGAATATCCAGCTCGGCTTTTAATTCACGCCAGTGCAATGTTAGATGCTCAGCTTTCAGCTCGCGTTCTTCCTGCTTTAATTCTTTATAACGCTCTGCACTACGACTCTGGCGTTGCAACCTTGCCAATTGCTTGTCAATTTCTTCACGCAAATCGGAAAGCCGCTCAAGATTCTCACGGGTGTGCCGGATACGTGTTTCTGTTTCACGCCGACGTTCTTTATATTTGGAGATGCCTGCAGCTTCCTCAAGAAAATGCCGTAATTCTTCTGGCTTGGCTTCGATTAAGCGCGATATCATGCCCTGTTCGATAATAGCGTAACTTCGGGGCCCTAAACCAGTACCCAGAAATAAGTCTGCAACATCACGCTTACGACAACGGGTGCCATTCAAACTGTATTTTGAGGCACCATCGCGTGTCACCTGTCGCTTTACAGAAATTTCGGCATAATTCGCATATTGCCCGCCTAACTTGCCTTCACTGTTATCAAATATCAGCTCTACCACAGCCATGTCTATTGGCTTTCTTGCTGACGAGCCGTTAAAGATAACATCATCCATCGACGCACCACGCAAATGTTTTGCTGAAGATTCGCCCATTACCCAGCGAACCGCATCAATGGTATTGGATTTTCCGCAGCCATTAGGACCGACAATACCGGTTAAATTACCGGGAAAATTGATTGTGGTTGAATCAACAAAAGACTTAAAGCCCGCGAGCTTAATCTTGCTTAAACGCATTTTTTTTACTTGTTTGGGTTGATGTTTATCT
>CAZYCY010000229.1:0-4544 GCA_964646145.1 uncultured Thiotrichaceae bacterium | reverse complement strand
ATTTTATGCTGGAAACACGCCTTCCGTTCAGACTCATTTTATATTGGACAAGGCTAGAGGTGCCCTTATATCACTTTTCAGGTATACTTCGCGCTCAATAATTTGGTGTGCTTCGGTCTACACCTGTTTTTAATGCGGTAATACCTTACGGTTTACCCAGAAACATACAAAGTTTCCGCCTGGACCGACTCAAACGATAGTTTGGGTGGCGCCGATTCTAAGAGAAAAAAATAAATGTCATTTGAATCCCTTGGCCTTTTGGCCGAATTACACCGTGCTGTGTCAGAAAAAGGCTATAGCAACCCTACTCCTATCCAGAAGCAGGCTATCCCCGTCATTCTTGAAGGTCGCGACCTTATGGGTGGTGCGCAGACAGGTACCGGCAAAACTGCTGGTTTTACCTTGCCGCTGTTACAGCGTTTAATTGAAACGGATAAACCACATAAAGGTCGCCGTCCACTCCGCGCATTAGTGTTAACCCCGACTCGCGAATTGGCCGCTCAGGTTGCCGACAGTGTACGTGACTATGGGCGTTATCTTCCGCTTCGCTCTACTGTGGTTTTTGGCGGAGTAAGCATTAACCCGCAAAAAATGAAACTGATCAAAGGTGTCGATATACTGGTAGCGACACCTGGACGATTGCTCGATCATATCAGCCAGCGCTCAGTCAATCTTTCAAATATTGATATTCTGGTGCTGGATGAAGCCGACCGCATGCTGGACATGGGTTTCATTCATGATATTAAAAAAGTACTGGCGCTGGTGCCTAAAAAGAAACAAACCTTATTATTCTCAGCAACATTTTCTGATGATATAAAAAAACTAGCAAACAACCTGCTTGAATCACCAGCATTAATTGAAGTTGCCAGACAAAATGCAACGACAGAAACCGTCACTCAGATTATTCATCCAGTCGATAAAAGCCGTAAGCGTGAATTGCTTGCTTTTTTAATTGGCTCTAACAACTGGCAGCAAGTGCTGGTATTCAATCGCACCAAACACGGCGCCAATCGTCTTAGCGAACAGTTAAATAAAGATGGCATTACCGCTGCGGCTATTCATGGCAACAAAAGCCAGGGCGCACGTACCCGCGCATTAGCCGACTTTAAAGCTGGCATGGTACGGGTGCTGGTTGCTACGGACATTGCTGCACGTGGCATAGACATCGATCAGTTACCTCATGTAGTGAATTTTGAATTGCCCAATGTTGCCGAAGATTATGTTCACCGCATCGGTCGTACCGGTCGCGCTGGCAATGAAGGTGAAGCCATGTCACTGGTCTGTGTTGACGAATTAAAGCTGCTTAGAGATATTGAAAAACTGATAAAACGTGATATTCCAAAAGAAGTTATTGAAGGTTATGAACCCGACCCGTCCATTAAAGCGCAGCCTCTGACCAACGGCAGGCAGAACGGTCGTGGTCAACAGCAAAAATCAACAAGCAGACAATCAGCACGTTCGGGCAGAAATATTGCTACTGGAAAATCACCCAGACTGGGAAAATATGCTCGTAGGAAAGCGACTGACGGTAACGCAAACAGTCAAAAAACAGCATCACCCTGGAAAAAACAGTCCAATAATAAGAAGCGCACGAACAACCAGCACCGTACCAGGAACGCGGCCTGAGAATATACAACTGAAAACCTAAAACTTTCAATAATTCGGAACAATACAATGTTAGCAACTGCAAATATCACCATGCAATTTGGCGCCAAACCACTGTTTGAAAACGTCTCAGTTAAATTTGGCGGTGGCAATCGTTATGGTTTAATTGGCGCCAATGGCTGTGGTAAGTCAACCTTCATGAAAATTTTAGGTAATGACCTGGAACCCACTGCCGGCAACGTTGCAAAAGCCTCTGATGAACGCATTGGCAAATTAAAACAGGATCAATTTGCCTACGAAAAATTTACCGTCATTGATACCGTTATTATGGGCCACGAAGAATTGTGGGCAATTAAATCAGAAAAAGATGCTATCTATGCCAACCCTGAAATGACCGAAGCCGATGGCATTCGTGCAGGAGACCTGGAAGCAGAATTTGCCGAAATGGATGGCTACTCTGCTGAAGCACGCGCCGGTGAATTATTACTTGGCCTGGGCATCCCGTCTGAACAACACTACGGTCCGATGAGTGAAGTTGCACCCGGCTGGAAGTTACGTGTCTTGCTGGCGCAGGCTTTATTTTCAGAACCCGATATCATGTTACTCGACGAGCCAACCAACAACCTCGACATCAACACCATTCGCTGGTTAGAAGACATATTAAACGAGCGCAAATGTACCATGATCATCATCTCGCATGATCGCCATTTCTTAAACAGCGTCTGCACCCACATGGCTGATTTAGACTACGGAGAAATTCGAATCTATCCGGGTTCTTATGACGAATACATGATTGCTTCAACCCAGGTTACTGAACGTCTACAATCTGAAAACGCAAAGAAAAAAGCCCAGATCGCTGAACTAAAAGCCTTTGTCAGTCGCTTTTCCGCCAATGCTTCAAAATCAAAGCAGGCAACCTCACGCGCTAAGCAGATAGATAAAATTCAACTGGCAGAAGTTAAACCCTCCAGTCGTAAAAACCCTTACATCTATTTTGAAGAAGATAAAAAACTGCACCGACTGGCACTGGAAGTCGAAGGTCTGGCAAAAAGTTTTGATGATAATTACCTGTTTGCCAATTTCGACCTAATGGCAGAAGTGGGCGAACGTATTGCCATCATCGGTCCTAACGGCATTGGTAAAACATCACTGTTAAGGTGTTTATACGGTAATTTAGAGGCATCAGCAGGTACTGTGAAATGGTCTGAAAACTCTCAATTGGGTTATTACGCACAAGATCACGCTGCCGACTTTGAAGAAGATAAAACACTGTACGACTGGATGAGTTACTGGGGTCAGGAAAATGATGACGAACAATCAATACGCGGCACTTTAGGACGTTTGTTATTTTCATCCGATGACATTAACAAAAAAGTCAGCGTCATCTCCGGTGGTGAACAGGGTCGGATGCTGTTCGGCAAGTTAATGCTGGAACGCAACAACATTTTGTTAATGGACGAACCCACCAACCACCTTGACATGGAGTCCATTGAGTCCCTCAACCTGGCGCTGGAAAATTTTCCCGGTACATTATTCTTTGTCAGCCATGACCGTGAATTCGTGTCTTCTTTAGCCACACGAATTATTGAAATGACAGCCAAAGGACTGGTTGATTTCCGTGGTACATATGAAGATTATCTAATCAGCCAGAACATGGAACAGGAAAAGCGTAAAGCTTCGTAATCAGCCTTCTCCTTAAATATACCTTAAAAAATCAGTTGAATCGTAGCATGGATGGCTCGGGCATAACGCAAAATGACACTGAAGGACGACTAGTGTAGTGTATTGAATAGATTGTTGCCGCCCCCTAGCCTACGACTTTTCTAAAACACTAAACACCACATCTACGGTTAAACACAGTTGTTGTAAATTACACGCGACTTCTCTTCCTGATCTTGATGCGCGATAAAAATGCGGGGTCATAATTAGCAAGTTATTAATCTGTCTATTATTATCAATGTTTACTTTAAACTGCATTGTTTCACTATGAAGCAATGAAAAGCCGGTACTTTCTGTTTGTAACGAGTAGTGTTGATCCGGTTTTTTTATTTCAGGATAAATTATTTCCCGCAGCTCTTTTAAATGTTCTGCGCCAGGGTCAACTACAATAACTTTTCCACCAGGTTTTAATATTTTATAAAAACCATCAACGCAGATAAAACCGAACAAACATAAAATAATATCAACGCTTTCATCTTCGACGGGGGGGTTCCTGTTGCTGCCAACTACCCAACTTATCTGTTTGTTCCTTTTTGCGGCTTGAATAATGGCATCTTTAGATATATCCAGCCCAATATAACAAAGCGAGCCTGGTGTTGTTTTATTATTAAACGCATTAAAAATAAAATCAAAATAATACCCCTCGCCACAACCCGCATCTAATATGCAAGTATCTTTATGGTTAATGTTGTTATCATTTATAATTATCAGCAATACCGTTTCAGCTAACTTTTTAGCAATAGGTTGATAGATGTCGGTGTTTAAAAAGTGCCTCCTGGCTAACACCATGGTTTTGCTATCGCCCGGCTGCTTTGAGCGTTTATGTTGCACAGGTAATAAATTAACATAACCCTGACGGGCAATATCAAATGTGTGACCATTTTCACAAACATACTGCTTGTCCGTTTGTTCTAGCGTTTTTCCGTCTATTGGACATGCCAGGTTATGTGCTTTCGTACTGCTCATGTATATATTACTGAATTGGTTGAAAAGGATACCACTTATTAAATACTGGCTACAGCAAGAATGCTGTAGTCAAACTTACATGGACGCATTAATAGCGTGTGCTGAATTCGTATAATAAGTCACTGCTGTCCCGTTAACTATCCTGAACTCAAGTAATAAGTGCATAGCCACTTGTTGTTTTTTATCCATGTTTTTTGAGGTTGAACGTTTTATTTGTTGCGCTGCTCGATACGCTCTTTTAACCTGCCGAACAT
>CAZYCY010000228.1:0-4545 GCA_964646145.1 uncultured Thiotrichaceae bacterium | reverse complement strand
TCGCTACAATATTTTCATCAATCACTTTCACAAGCGGACAAAATTCAATACATCAGCTCCTTTTTTCATACGCAGTTAGTATCTTATCTAGTTGATCTGCAAAATCTTTTCGGTCACTCTGGTTTAATGTGGCAGGCCCACCAGTAACAACACCACTGGCTCGTAAAGTCTCCATAAAATCCCTCATATTAAGGCGCGCCTTAATGTTATCCGTAGTATAAAGCTCACCACGCGGACTAAGTGCGAGACCTTTTTTTTCAATAACATCTGCCGCTAAAGGAATATCACTGGTTATAACCAGATCATTATCATCAAGCCGTTTAACAATTTCATTATCAGCAACATCAAACCCCTGTCTTACCTGAATAAAATTAATGAAGCGTGATTTTGGAATATTTATCTGCTGATTAGCAACCAGCGTCAGCTGCATCTTGGTACGTATCGCAGCCCTGAATAAAATTTCTTTTATCACCACAGGACAGGCATCTGCGTCTACCCATATTTTCATACGACTTCCTTCATAGGTTACAATGTGAGTATTATAACAATAACAACGGTAATACTACGTGCGACGTTTATCTCAACTTCAACAATGGCTGGAAAATCTTTCTAAAAACAGCTATACCAATTTACAAGCCGCTTCAGCCGATGCCAGTTTCAGGCAATATTTTCGTGTTACTAATACTCACAACAATAAAACCTATGTGGTGATGGACGCCCCCCCTGATAAAGAAGATTGCAGCCCTTTTATTCAGCTCACCGATTTAATCAGAAGCGTCGATGTTAGCGCACCCAAAATTGTTGCTATGGATTTGGCACAGGGCTTCTTACTGCTTGAAGATTTAGGCACTACGCCCTACCTAGAAAAATTAAACGACAAAACTGCCGATGCACTCTACACAGATGCAATTGATGCTTTAATTAAAATGCAGAAAATAGACGCAACATTGCCAGCTTATGACAAAAATCTACTACAAAATGAATTAGATTTATTTGAAACATGGTATTTAAATAAACATCTTGATGTTCAATTAAAACCTAAGCAAAAGTCATCACTGGCATCAGTTTTTACTTTATTAATCAATAATGCAATACAACAACCGCAGGTATTTGTACACCGTGATTACCATTCACGCAACCTGATGGTTACAGTCAACAATAACCCTGGAGTCATTGATTACCAGGATGCTGTTATTGGTCCTATAAGCTACGATCTGGCCTCTCTTTTTAAAGACTGCTATATCGAATGGTCATTCGATAAAATTGAACACTGGCTAGATGTATATCGCTCACGTTCAGCCATAGCAAACTCGATAGAAAAACAAACCCTTATTCGCTGGTTTGATTTAATGGGGATACAGCGTCACTTGAAAGTGTTAGGTGTTTTTTCACGCTTAAATTATCGTGACGCTAAGGCACAATATCTGAATGACTTACCTTTAACCTTAAAATATATTATAGACACCTGCGAAAAGTATAAAGAGCTTCAAGCATTAAGCAAACTGCTGAAACAACTGCCTGCAGATACAGAACCATATCCAAACACAGGCATTAACACATGAAAGCCATGATACTTGCAGCTGGTCGTGGTGAGCGCCTACGACCGATAACCGACAAAACACCTAAACCATTAATTGAAATCGCTGGCAAACCCTTAATTGAATACCACTTGAATAATCTTGCCGAAGCCGGATTTAACGATATTGTCATTAACACCGCATGGCTGGCAGATGAAATTCACGCACAACTTGGCGATGGCTCAAACTATGGGGTAACTATCCACTATTCAGATGAAGCCCAGGCACTGGAAACTGCTGGCGGAATCATTAATGCGCTGCCATTATTAGGAGACGAACCCTTTCTTGTGGTTAATGGTGATATCTGGAGTGATTTTAATTTTTCAACACTACCGGAATTAAATAAAAACATGCAGTCACATTTAGTATTGGTAAAAAACCCGGAACATAACATAAAAGGTGATTTTGCATTACACGATGACAAAATTATAAACACCGGAGAAATTATGTACACCTTTAGCGGTATTGGACTTTATCATCGCGATTTTTTTACCCAACAACAAACAGAACCTGCACCACTAGCCCCCATCATTAGAGAAAAGTGTGAACGAGGTTTAGTGAGTGGGCAATTTTACGATGGTTTATGGACAGATGTTGGTACTGTTAAAAGACTGCAAGATTTAGAGCTTTTGCTTAACAAAAAATAACCCGATAATGGTTGACCGAGCATCCAGGTTAAGGTTAATGCTCATTTCTACATGGAAAATGGAAATAAAATATAACAGCACAATTCTAATTTTACTCTGACCACAATGCCAGTAAGTTAAGGTTTTTGCCGTCATTCCCGCATGATTTTAGCGGGAATCCATGGCTGGTAGAGCCTAATATAACAGGCATTGTACTTACCGACCGATGGATTCCGTCTAAAAACATGACGGAATGACGGGCGTTATTGCTTAACTTACTGGCATTGACTCTGACCCGAATGGCACTTACTTAAGCATTAAATCATTTAAAATCAATGTGTTATAAATTCTATAAAGCAAAGTGCTTCAGTATTAATTTAGCTCCTATAGTTCAAAGCATATAGGTTTTGTTTTGAATTCATTCATTATCCAACTAATACAGGGGTTGCAACTATATGATTTTTATAGTGTTATTCTTTAAGTAAGTGCCATTCTACTCTGACCCCAATACCGTGACCCCAATACCGGTTCCCACGCTCTGCGTGGGAACAATAAAAATTACTGCCCTAGAATAACCAGTATCCGTTTCATCCGCTTCGTTAATATGTAAAAATTATTGAATTATAATTTTAGCCAGCTCTGTTACTTTTTCCATAACTGCAGCTGTGGCTTTTTCAATTAATACGACTTCTCTATTTTTAAAATCCAAAGACTTCATTAATTATGGGGTTAGATTCTTAATGACTACCTACCAGCAAACCTGCAACACTTAGATCCTCATCAATATCTGGCCAATGAACCCCCTCACCATCGCCGAGTATTTGCCAATTATTAAGTTGCTCTTTACTCGCTTTTGATAGTCTCGGAAACCAGACTAAAGGCGCAGAGATTGAGCGACCATCGGCTAATTCTATAATTAACATTGACTCTGTATATTCAATATTTATGGCTTGTGGGTGCAATTCAACCGCTAAAGTACTCATTCCAGACCTCCAGTAAAAATTTTCTATTCTCCGTTACCAATATCTCAAGTTTTCTTAAGGGCACCTCTATGTGTGCTTGTGCCCTCTGGCTTTACACCCGATTCAGAATCAAGGCACACTTTTGAAGCCATGCTCATTGCATATCAAAAAAGTGTAACGCGGAGTCTGAATCGGGTGTAAAGCCCCGCAGGGCGTGACCTGAACCATGCATCTGCTGCGTTCTGAGCCTTGAGAATGGAATAACCATTCTGCTTCGGCTCACGCCTTGCAGCTACATGGTTCAGCTCACGCAGAGGGCGCAAGCACACATAGAGGTGCCCTTAAGTCTTTAGGAGAGAACCGTGTTGAACTTGCCAGTGCTACCGGTTTCAACCAAAACTTTGCCAGCATTCTATCCCTTTGAATGTGAATATGTGCCGGCTCACCATCTTCATTACTATAAAAGAAAAAACGAAAAGGACCTATTCTTAAAACTGTTGGCATGGTCAGATTCTAGCGCATGTTACACATACTTTCATGTCAACAATTATTAACCCGGCAACCTCACCAGACAGTTAGTCAGGTTTTTCGCTTTAGAAATAAACGCCTTGTCAAAGGTATAAAGTTTTTCAACTTCCTGGCATTGCAAAAGATGCATCGCATCAGAAAAATCCAACCCCTGTTTATACCATTCAATCACTTGCTCAATATAGACAGGCGTGGATAAATGCACGTTTTTCAAACCAAATAAATTCACCATAGCAGCGGCTATTTCTTTAGTACTAAATTTATATGCATACCTTAAAACCCATTCGGCCTCCTGAATAACCGTATCAGCAATAAATACTTCATTTTCATTGAAAATAGAAAAAGCTTTTTTATATTGTAAATCATCATCCTGTGTTAAAAATCGAATAATTATATTGGTATCAACCGCAATCACTTAAAATTCTCCTTAATACCTTTTAATATAGCCTGTTCCATATCTTCAAGCGAGCGAACCTTTCCGGTAAATTTAAGGCAGGCAGCAACATCATTAATTTGTGTTTCCTCAAAGGCATGTCCTGACTTGAGCAAAACGCCATCGCCCACATCAATAACAACCAGCTCCTGTCCCGTCTCCCAATGAAGAGACTTTCTCAAAAGACTGGGAATAACTACCTGCCCTTTACTGGATAATTTCGTTGTTTCCATTATGCCAGACCCCTCAAAAGTAAGACTCATGTAAGAATTATAATGTTTTATTAAATATTGTCAAATAACTTACTCAGTTCAACTCAGCAATACAAAATTACAGATCATTTTTTTGGCACAAAAAAACGGGATCCTAAGATCCCGTTTTTTAACTGCTAAATCCGAACCCAGGTCTATACGACTTAG
>CAZYCY010000227.1:0-4555 GCA_964646145.1 uncultured Thiotrichaceae bacterium | reverse complement strand
CTATTCTCGGACAAGCTCCTAGCATTGATGTTGCCCTGGCTTATTGAGAAGTTACCAATAGAAATTAAGTGATTAATAAAAAATGGCATTTATTACTGAACAGTCTGGATATGAAAAAACAGCACTCTCTGATCTTCAAGGTTCTTGGGGTAATTTGAGAACTGCCGTAATAGATAATTTCGGATTTACTGACTCAGATAAATTAATGTTTCATATTAATGAAGCAATGAGTTGGGAATCAGTAAGAAATCTAAAGTTAATGAAAACAACTTTCATATTAGTTCAAAATATTGCAGTACAGGCAAATGCCCCAGAGGAAGTAATTGAATGGGTTGATGATGTAAGGGAAAGTTTGAAGGCAGCATTCGAGGCAATTTCTGAAGGAGAAGCTAAATAATTAATTTGCTCTATAATCATCCCTGAATTTAAGTAATAAAATACAAAATTAAAGCTTTTTTAAAAGCATGGTTAAATACGCTATATTTATTTTCAAACCAAATAGCATCAAAGCTTATAACAAAGCAAATGCACTCGGACAGTAAAAAGCGTCGTTCGTACCCCACTATGCTTTTTACCGCCGGTGATTTGCGACGATACCTGTCTCCTTTATTTTCTTATTAAAACGCCGATCCCTTAGTTATGAGTAATATAAACGACCACTGTGAAAACACAACTGAATTGCTCAATGCTGCCGTACGGGGCATTGGTAAAGTCATTCTTGGTAAACAACAACAGATTAAACTGGCTTTAGCCTGTTTGCTGGGCAAGGGGCATTGTCTTATCGAAGACCAACCTGGTGTCGGCAAAACCACATTGGCGCACACCATGGCGCAAGTAATGGGGCTTGATTTTCACCGTATTCAGTTTACCAGTGATTTACTGCCCGCTGATGTTCTCGGGGTGTCCATTTTTAACCGGGAACAGGCTGTTTTTGAATTTCATCCCGGTCCTATTTTTTCTCATTTTATACTTGCTGATGAAATTAATCGGGCAACACCGAAAACACAAAGCGCGCTGCTCGAAGCCATGGAGGAACACCAGGTTACGGTAGAAGGAGAAACGCGTGAGTTGCCAGAACCATTTTTTGTCATCGCCACACAAAATCCGACACATCAGATTGGCACTTACCCGCTACCGGAATCACAACTTGATCGTTTTTTAATGCGTATTGATTTAGGCTATCCTGATAAAGATGCCGAGCGCCAGTTACTTGCAGGGGATGACCGACGCAGCATGATAAAAAACTTGAAACCTGTGTTTAATAAAGAACAGTTATTTAAAACCCAACAGCTTGCCTCTGCGTTGCATGTTTCATCAGCAATACTTGATTACATACAGGCCATATTAGAATTCACCCGACAAAGCAGTGTCTTCGAGTTTGGCCTGTCTCCCCGTGGCGGCCTGGCTTTGCTTAATGCAGCCAAAGCCTATGCTCTGTTAGAGGGTGACAAGCATGTGTTGCCCGAGCACGTGCAAACCATTTTACCCGCGGTTGCCAATCATCGTCTGCCGATTCATCTGGAGGTGAATTCAACACAGCCAAAATCATCAGCTCAGCATATTATTGAATCAGTCAGTATTTTATAATGCCGGCATTTAGCAGGTTTAGTCGCATTTTTCGCTGGCCCACTTTATGGCCGGACTTTAGTCGCCGACCTGTTTTTAAGTTTATTTCAAAGCGCAGCGGTCCTTTCGATGGCGCTGTAACGCTAACCCGTGACCGTGTTTACATCGTACCGACAAAAGCCGGACTGATTTTTTCACTGCTACTGCTGACCGTGCTAACAGGCTCGATAAACTATGAAAAAAGCCTGGGATTTATTCTCACTTTCCTGTTAACCGGTGTTGCTGGCACTTTATTGTTATCAACCTGGCGCAATCTCGCCTTGCTGGAATTAAAAAGCAATGATTGTCTGCCAGTGTTTTCTGGCGAGCAAGCAACGTTCAACGTGCAACTGGTTAATCACCAGTTAATTCATCGCCATTCCATTGCCGTAAGCCAACATGGTGTACTACAGGATATTGTGGATTGTGCTGCAAACAGTAAGAAGACCTTTCATTTCAAAGTAGACGCTAATAAACGCGGTATATTGAATGCTGGAAGTTTTCGGCTCTATACCGAGTTTCCATCCGGGCTGTTTTTTGCCTGGACCTGGGTAGACCTGTCGATGTCCTGCATTGTTTACCCGGCACCGGACAACGATACCGCACTGCCCGCTTTCGAGCACAGCGATAGTGGCGACGCAGACTTGGCGGGACTGGGTCTGGAAAACTTTAGCCACCTCAGAAAATATCAGCACGGTGATAACATGGCTCGTATATCGTGGAAAGTGGCAGCAAAAAATGATGAGCTTTTCAGCAAAGAATTTATTGGTGCAAAGCCAGTAACACACTGGATTAACTGGAATGATCTTCCCGCTCGCGATAGCGAACAGCGCCTGTCTATGATGACAGCTTTAATTATCCATGCACAAAAGCAACAGCAATGTTACGGCATCAAACTACCACAAAAACAAATTCAGCCTGGCAGTGGTAGTAAACACTTTCACCAATGTTTAACTGCTTTAGCGCTGTACTAAAAGTGAATATCAGCGCAGACAAACCTCGCCGCAGCATTCTATTTTTATTGCTGATTGGAATACACCTGTCCGCTTTGCCATTGTATAACAGCATGCCATTTGCAGTGATTTTACTGATCGCAAGCCTGAGCCTGTGGCAGTTTTATATAATAAAAAACCGTAAAGCCAATACTGGAAAATTTATCCAAATATTTCTGGTAGTCATTTGTTTTCTCACTGTTTTATATTCTTATGGATATATCGCTGGTCGGCAACCGGGTATAGCTCTGGTCACATTGATGACCATACTCAAGCTGTTTGAAACAAAAATCTTCCGCGATAGTTATATCCTGGTTTACAGCGCAATTTTTATTATTGTCAGTAATTTTTTCCATTCACAATCAATCTGGCTGATTCTTTATGTGTTTGCTGTTGTCATTTTTTTAGTTGCCACTCTTATTTCCATGAGTGACAAACTGCAGTCTATGCCATTTAAAAACTGCCTTTCCATGGCATCACGCTTTGTTTTTTATGCCATGCCGTTAATGCTGATTTTGTTTGTTTTGTTTCCACGCGTCCCAGGCCCATTATGGGGTCTACCCGATGATGCCTTTACCGCGCAAACAGGGTTAAGTGAAGAAATGTCTCCCGGCAGCATCAACCGACTGATAAGTTCATCAGCAATCGCATTTCGGGTTGAGTTTGAACAAGAAATTCCGCAACACAGGGAGCTATACTGGCGCGGCGCAGTGTTGTCTTCATACGATGGAACAACCTGGAAGCGTGACGACGCACCCATTTCTGCCTTAGCAAACATTCAATATAGCAATAATGATGATAGCTTTCACTACACTATTATACTAGAGCCAACCAATCTAAGCTGGTTGCTGAGTCTTGAATACCCTGAAGTTGATAACAAGCCGGGTGGTGAGCAGCAGCATCGCCTCAATCGTGAAGCAATGCTGATTACAGATAAAAAAATAACAAGCATTATTAGCTACCGCATCAGTTCAGATAGCAATGCTCAAAACCAGGCATTATTCGAGCAGGAAAATCATAAAAACCGCTTACTGCCGATTAATAAAAACCCGCAAACAATACAGTTTGCTAATGATTTATTTCTAGCATCCAAATCCGATACACAGAAGTATATCAATGCCGTGCTTGCCTACTTTCAAAATAATAATTTCATTTATACGTTGAACCCTGACTTACTAGGAGAAAATGCCGTCGATGATTTTTTATTTAGCAGCCGCCGCGGGTTCTGCGAGCACTACGCCAGCGCTTTCACTTATTTGATGCGTGCAGCCGGCATTCCTGCTCGCGTGGTTATTGGCTACCAGGGCGGAAAAATGAACCCTCTGGGTGACTACATGATTGTGCGCCAGTCCGATGCACATGCCTGGTCTGAAGTCTGGTTAGGCAATCACTGGCAGCGCGTTGACCCGACGGCCGCTGTCTCGCCTAACCGAGTAGAACAGGGCGTATTGTATGCGGGTCTTGAAGCCAACAGGCTGCCTCTATTGCTAGTGTCAAACAGTATCTTATTTAAAAACGCTGCCTTATTATATGACCATTTTCAAAACAACTGGAACCAGTGGGTAATTGGCTTTAATCAGAAAAAACAAAATGAATTATTAAAATCACTAGGATTTGAAGAGCCGAATTTAGCCATGCTGATTTCGCTGTTGTTTGTGTGTTTAACTATTGCCAGTGGCATCATCTTCTGGTTTTTATTGGCGCACAAATCGGTTGAAAAAGACCGAGTACAGCATTACTACAATATATTCTGCATGAAACTGAAACGACAGGGTCTACAGCGACATTTAAATGAAGGCCCTGTTGATTTCGAGAGGCGTGTCTACGAAAAATTATCACTTTCTCAGCAAACCAAAACAGATGCCATGTTTATTTTCAATGCTTATCGAATGTTGCATTATGGAAATCAAAAAAATGACAAGTTACGTGCTCACTATTTCAAAAAGATAAAATCGTTT
>CAZYCY010000226.1:0-4593 GCA_964646145.1 uncultured Thiotrichaceae bacterium | reverse complement strand
AGACTGCCGGAATGACGTTGTATTAGCTTAACTTAGTCTCAAAATGCGATACTGCTCCGACTTATTGAGAAGTTACAAGTTTTCGAGCCATGGTTATGTTTTTTAGTTCAGGCGAGTTTCCAGGTAAGAGTTTGCCCAGCCAGAAAGGGTACCAGTTTATCTGTATTAAGCGGGTATTCATCGGGTATTAGCCAGTTTTCTTTATTTAGTGTGATGGTTTTGCTGTTGCGTGGTAGACCGTAAAAATCAGGTCCATTAAAACTGGCAAAAGCTTCAAGTTTGTCCAGTGCGTTTTGCTGTTCAAAAATAGAAGTATAAATTTCAATGGCAGCATGTGCAGAAAAAATGCCGGCGCAGCCACAGGCGCTTTCTTTTTCGTGTCTGGCATGAGGGGCGCTGTCGGTACCTAAAAAGAATTTATTGCTACCTGAGCGAATAGCCGCTAATAATGCCTGTTGGTGAATGTCGCGTTTTAATACCGGCAGGCAATAGTTATGTGGTCGCAGCCCACCCTGAAACATTGCATTGCGATGGTGGAATAAATGATGAGGGGTAATGGTGGCAGCAATATTTTTGCCTGCCTGCAGCACAAAGTCAGCGGCATCTTTGGTGGTGATGTGCTCCAGTACAATTTTTAATTCAGGGAAGCGTAAAATTAATGGGTGCAGTATTGTATCAATAAATACTTTTTCACGGTCGAAAATATCAATTTCGGGCGTAGTTACCTCGCCATGAATCAATAAAGGTAAACCCACTTTTTGCATTTCATCCAGTGCTGCATCACACAGGCGAATGTCCGTGACACCGTCATCGGAGTTGGTTGTAGCACCCGCAGGATAAAGCTTGACCCCCTTGATAAAGCAACTTTTATGGGCAGCAATAATCTCATCGGCTGGGGTGTTATCAGTTAGATAAAGTGTCATCAAGGGCTCAAAATCAGTGCCTTCAACTGCGCCGAGAATGCGGTCAAGATACGCTACTGCTTGTACAACTGTGGTAACAGGCGGGCTCAGGTTGGGCATGATAATAGCGCGCGCGAACTGTTTTGCAGTAAACGGTGCCACCTGATTTAAAACATCGCCATCGCGTAGATGTAAGTGCCAGTCATCAGGTTGGGTGATTGTTAACGTGGTTTTTGTCATAATAGGGTATGTTATATTTAATTGCTCTGTATTATGCCCTAAGCTGATATGTCTGACCTACTAAAATTACTGTTTCTATTGTTTTTAAAATCTACACCGCAGGATTTGTCGTATTCATCACGATTGACACTGCGGTTGCTGCTCGCGTATGTGTTTTCAGGTTTTATTGTATTACAAGCCACATTAAATCCTGATGATATATTAGCGGGAATATTGCTGGGGCTATTTGTGCAATTTGCCTTTGTTTATTTAGTGTTGAAAAGTTTATCTCAGGGCTCTCGTTTTTTACAAACATTTTGTGCCATTTTAGGGATAGGGGTATTTTTTAATTTATTCTTGTGGCCAGTATTTTCAGTATTATCTGACGCATCAACAGATGAGGCATTAAAGTCAACTATGTCCTTTGTGTTTTTGATGTTAATCAGCTGGGAGATTTTAGTAAAAGCGCACATATTCCGGCACGCCTTAGAAATGAAAATGTTTAGCGCTCTGGCGTTGTCATTTTCATTATTATTTATTTCTGTTGCACTATCGCAATTAATGTTTCCGGCTGAGGTAGCCGCTTAGGTGAAAATACATATTTTAGGCATTTGTGGCACATTTATGGGCGGTATTGCGTTATTGGCGAAGCAGGCTGGTCATGATGTTAGTGGCTGTGATGCCAATGTCTATCCGCCAATGAGTGACCAGTTAGCAGAGCAGGGCATTGTGTTGTGTGAAGGTTTTTTTAGCAAAGACATTCCTGACGATGTTGATGAAGTGGTTATTGGCAATGCGCTGTCACGCGGTAATGAAGTGGTTGAATACGTTTTAAATCGAAACATTACTTACTCATCCGGACCAGAATGGTTAGCCAGGCATGTGTTAAAACAACGTTGGGTTATAGCGGTGGCTGGTACTCACGGTAAAACCACCACCTCAAGCATGATTGCCTGGATATTGCAGTATGCTAATTTGAATCCAGGTTTTTTAATTGGCGGCATTCCGGCTAACTTTGGTTTATCTGCGCGTATCGGTGAAGCACCGTTTTTTGTGGTTGAAGCAGATGAGTATGACACCGCATTTTTTGATAAACGTTCAAAATTTTTGCATTACCATCCAAGAACCGCAGTGTTGAATAATCTTGAATTTGACCATGCAGATATTTTTGAAAACCTGGATGCCATTAAAAAACAGTTCCACCATTTCGTGCGCACAATTCCTGGTGATGGTTTAATTGTAAAAAATGGTGGTGATGAAAATGTTGCAGCGGTACTGAAGCAGGGCTGTTGGTCACAAGTTACCGCCTTTCATAAAACGCATGACGATAAAAATATTAATGTGCATCATAGTGATGATGACTGGTCGATTGGGAAAACCAGCAAAGATGGAAAGCAGTTTGAAGTGTTGCTTGATGGCAAGGTCGTTGCTAGCGTGTGCTGGTCACAACACGGCTTGCATAACCGGATGAATGCACTGGCGGCTATCGCAGCGGCGCAGCATGCAGGCGTACCAGTGGAGTTTTCCTGTGAAGCGCTTACAAAATTTAAAGGCATTAAACGGCGGCTTGAAGTTAGAGGTGTTGTGAATGGAATAACGGTATACGATGATTTCGCCCACCATCCGACAGCCATCAAAGAAACGCTGGCAGCAATGAAAGAAGTGAAGGGTAATGGAAAAGTATATGCGGTGCTTGAACCGCGATCAAATACTATGCGAATGGGCATCCATAAAGAGAGTTTAAGTGATTCCTGGCAACAGGCAGATGAAATATGCTTGTATCAAGCTATGAAGTTGGATAAGGGGCTGGACTGGAATCTCGCTGATGTTGCTTTACAGTCTACAGTGCCGGCAACTGTTTTTTCAGGCACTGAAAAAATAATTGAGCATTTGGTTTCAAAAGCGACATGTGGTGATCATATTTTAATTATGAGCAATGGTGGCTTTGAAGCGATTCATCAACGTCTCCTTGACGCGTTAAAAACCGTGAATAGTGAACCGTGAATACTGAAAACAAACGAATAATATCTCTGGCAATTACGGGCGCATCCGGCGTGCAGTATGGGTTTCGTCTGTTAGAAATATTATTGCAGAAAAACTACACGGTTTATTTGATGGTAAGTAAAGCCGCGCAGGTGGTGATTAGCATGGAGACTAACATGGCTTTGCCCGGGCGTTGTGCAGACATGCTGCGGTTTTTAATAGAAAAATATAATGCTGAAAAAGATCAGTTACATGTGTTCGGTGCAGATGAATGGACTGCACCAACCGCCAGTGGTAGCGCCCCAGTAGATGCCATGGTGGTATGCCCCTGTTCGATGGGGGCGTTGTCTGCCATTGCCGCTGGGGCAAGCAATAATTTAATCGAGCGTTCTGCCGACGTTATGTTGAAAGAGCACCGGAAATTAATTCTTGTACCCAGGGAAACACCGTATTCGGATATTCATCTGGAAAACATGTTGAAGCTATCGCGCATGGGCGTGGTTATGCTGTGTGCAAACCCTGGTTTTTATAATAAAGCCGAAACCATTAATGACTTAATTGATTTTGTTGTTGCAAAAATACTGGATCAGTTAGCTGTAAGGCATTCGTTACAGCCTCGTTGGGGTGAGTAACAGGAATGAAGAATTATAGGCTTTAAAGTGAGTGCTTTCTGGGAAACAAAAACTCTACAGCAAATGACGACAGGGGAGTGGGAATCACTCTGTGATGGCTGTGGGCTGTGTTGTCTGGTTAAAATAGAAGATGAAGACAGTGGTGAGGTATTTAACACCACAGTAAGTTGCCACCGGTTAAGTATTGAAACCTGTTGCTGTGGTGATTATAAAAATCGGCTAATAGACGTGTCTACGTGTACATTATTAACTCTGGAAAACCTTCCACTGTTGAACTGGCTGCCTGAAACCTGTACTTATAAACGATTATTTGCAGGCAAGCCACTGCCGCTATGGCATCCTTTAATCACAAAAAACAAAAACTCTGTTCATGAATCGGGCATTTCTGCAAAATGGTTTGCTCAGTCAGAAAAGTATATTCATCCCGAGCAACTTAGTGACTTTGTGATGATTGCGGATGAAAAATAAAGTTGTAAACAAGCTTTTAGTCTTACATCAGCATCTTAATCATTCTGAAAACATGAAAGTTATCTCACATGTGCAGCGTGATGTTAAAGACTGGGTGCTAAACACATTAATGATTGATGGTTACGATGTTCCGTTTAAGTATAAACGTAAAAAAACATACAAAAATATAAAAGGGCAATGGGTGAATTTAACCTATTACCCTGCAAATGAACGTATTGCGGGCATGGATCTGGAAATTATGAAAGTGGTCAGAATAAAAATCTCATGAACTTGAACATCGTTATCGGAAAAATACATCGAAAAAACAATACTTCCACCAATGAATACAAATAGTGCTGAGTTAAATGCAGAGGCATGTTTTTAAATGATATTACTGCTGTCTCGTTAAC
>CAZYCY010000225.1:0-4594 GCA_964646145.1 uncultured Thiotrichaceae bacterium | reverse complement strand
CTGTAGCATCCATGCTACAGTAGAGCGCCAGGTAAGCAAACACGGGGATGTATTCACAGCGAGCTAAAAAATCAATAACTTACGTCCTTACCTTACCTCATAATAATGCTGAGTTAAATGCAGAGGCATGATTTGTAATTACTCGCCACATTCTGTCAGTCATAAAAAAGCAAGAACTGCCCATGGATCAAGATCGCTCACAAAAGATAGAAGATCAAATTCTTGCCCTGCTCGATGCAATGGAAACCGGTACCATGCAACATGCGCGCGGCATGTTAAATGAACTAAATCCTGCTGAAATCGCCAACTTGCTCGAGTCTCTGCCCTACACTGAACGTACTATCATCTGGGAACTGGTTGATTCAGAAAAAGAAGGTGAAGTACTCATTCAGTTAGGCGAAGAACTGCGCGCCAGCCTGATCCGTGACATGTCTTTACAGGATCTAGTCAGTGCCACCGAAGGCATGGACATCGACGACCTGGCTGATTTCATACAATCTCTACCGGGTCGTGTCACCACCCAGGTATTAACCTCGCTGGATACCCAGCACCGGGAACGACTGGAAGCCGTTTTATCCTATCCAGAAGACAGTGCCGGCGGCTTGATGAATACCGACACCATCACGGTTCGCAACGAAGTGACTCTGGATGTGGTGCTGCGTTATTTACGGCGCATGGGAAAACTGCCAGAGAACACCGATAGCTTATTTGTTACCACCCGGGACAATCTTTTTGTCGGCACTTTACCATTAACCAGATTGCTAACAAGTGACACCGAACTCACTGTGGCCGAGGTAATGAAACGCGACACCGAAGTCATCAAGGCCAGCATGGAGGACGATGAGGTGGCAATAATATTTGAAACCCACGATTTATTCTCCGCCCCCGTGGTTGATGAAAACATGAAATTACTGGGGCGTATCACAGTAGACGATGTGGTTGACGTGATTCGTGAGGAAGCCGAGCATTCTGTACTGGGCATGGCAGGTTTAACAGAAGACGAAGATTTATTTGCACCTGCCATTCCCAGCGCACGCCGACGTGCCGTCTGGTTAGGGATAAATTTACTAACCGCATTTATGGCTTCCTGGGTGGTATCTAATTTTGAAACCACATTGGAGCAAATCGTTACCATTGCGGTATTAATGAACGTTGTTGCCAGCATGGGCGGCATTGCTGGCACGCAGACCCTGACCCTGGTTATTCGCGGCATTGCCCTTGGTCAGGTAAGCAGAAACAATCGGCGCTGGCTGATAAATAAAGAAATTATTGTCGGATTATTCAATGGTGCTGTCTGGGCACTGGTGATTGCCGTCATCGCTGTACTCTGGTTTGGTAATATACAAATCGGTTATGTGATTGCGGCAGCGATTATCATTAATTTATTTGTGGCCACCTTGTCCGGTGCTGTTATCCCGCTCATTTTGCATAAATTAAACATTGACCCTGCCATTGCAGGTAGTGTTATCTTAACCACCATCACAGACATTGTTGGTCTGTTTGCGTTTCTTGGTCTTGCCACCGTGTTTTTGCTTTAGCCTAAATCCTGCAAGCACTTGCAGGATTTAGGTTTAACCTTAAAAAGTAGTTGAAAACGCCGTAATGGTGAAGAAGGGTTAAATTATATTTTGTATTCAAGGGCTTGTAGAATTGCCATTATGTACCTGTATGCCTTTGTGCGCACCATCAAGCGCTTTGTGTATTAGTGCCTGCTGGGTTTCGTTCCGGTAGTTGAATAAACGAATGACCATTGGCAGATTTATACCACTGATTAAATTTGCATGGTGGTTGTTTGCTAGTCGTTGTGCAATATTGCTTGGTGTGCCGCCGTAGATGTCGGTAATAAATAAAATACCGTCGTTAAGGTTCAAGTTTTTCAGCTTGTTCTCTGTGTGATCAATTATTGTCTCTATGTCAGCACCCATAGGAACCTCTATAAATGAAAGGTTGCCGGCTGATTTTTTTATAATGGATTCGGCAATGTTTAATAAGTTACTGGCGATACCTTGATGGGTGATAAAAAGTAAGGCAATGTTCATGGTTGTTTTTTCATGTTATGGGCATCTCTATTTATTCTGGAGGTGAAGATTGAGATTCAAAATATGTCAGCTTAAGGCGCCCGATATTATCAACATGGGCGCGTGAGTGGGCTATTGCGAAGATTTGCAACGAAAATATGGCATATTTTGGACTCAAGATTCATCTTTACGCACCTAAGGATGGAATTAATAGAGGTGCCCTTATGTGCATAGTTCACGATGGTGAATAGAAACATTGCTAAGTTGTTTTCTAAAGTCATCATGTAATGTTTCGGCTATATAGACTGAACGGTGCTGTCCACCGGTGCAACCAATAGAAACCGTTAAGTAATAACGATTTTGCTTAATGAATTTGGGGATAACGAAATTCAAGTAATTTTTAATGTGCTCCAGCATTTGTTGTACGTCTTGCTGGTCTTGCAGAAAAGCGATAACTTCAGGGTCCTGTCCGGTTAGTGTGCGCAAATTAGGCTCCCAGTGCGGGTTGGGCAGGCAGCGTACATCAAACACAAAATCGGAGTCAGCAGGTGCGCCATTTTTAAAACCAAAAGAGTGGAACAGCAAGGAAAGTTTTGATTGTTGTCGTTTAACTACTCGTTCTTTGATATAACTTCTTAATTCATGAATATTGGTATGGGTGGTATCAATATATAAATCTGCAGCGGTGGCCAGGTCTTTTAATAAACTACGTTCAACTTCAATGGCTTCAGATAGGGGCAGACCTTTTTTGGTTAATGGATGTCTGCGACGGGTATCACTGAAACGCTTTATCAGGGTGTCGAGTTCGGCCTGGATATAAATGACTTCAATTTCAATTTTTGCGTCAGTGTCGCGTTGTTGCATCCATTCAAAGATGGTATTGAAATTACGCAGATCTTCTGCGTCACTGCGTGCATCAATGCCAACAGCAATGTTGTCATATAGCTGTATTTCCCGGCTTAAAATCCGATCCACAAATTGCGGCAGCAGACCTATGGGTAAATTATCAACACAGTAATAGTCTTCATCTTCCAGGGTGTGTAATGCGACGGTTTTTCCTGACCCGGATAGCCCGCTGATGATGATTAATTTCATGCTAAGACATTTTCATTGGCAATGGCCTGTTGCTGTAAATCAATAAGTTGCTGGCTGGCATCGTAGCCATTATAGAGCAGTACATGGTTACGAACTGCTGCCTCTACAATGACCGAGAGGTTTCTTCCGGGGGCAACCGGAATGACCGTGACAGGGATGTCAACGTTGAGAATATTTTGCACCTGGTTGTTACCTTTTAAACGGTCAAAGTTGTTCTGGTTGTCATTATCCATTATTTCCATGTGAATAATCAGGCGCAGGTATTTGTTAATTTTAA
Source organism: uncultured Thiotrichaceae bacterium (assembly GCA_964646145.1). Lineage (GTDB taxonomy): Bacteria > Pseudomonadota > Gammaproteobacteria > SZUA-229 > SZUA-229. Next base: position 1,204 of record CAZYCY010000225.1, on the reverse strand, counting down.
TGGAATTGCCGCCATACATCTCGCGAATATTGAGAATCCCCAGGCCACGCACTTCCATAAAGCCCTGCAATAGACTGGGGCTGCGACCATCCAGTATATCGGGGGCTATGCGAGTAAATTCTGGTGCATCATCTGCCACCAGGCGATGACCGCGAGAAATGAGTTCTAGCGCCAGCTCGCTTTTACCGACGCTGCTTTCGCCAGTAAGTAATACGCCGGTGCCCAGCACTTCCATAAACACGCCATGTAAAATCTTTTTGTTATAAAATAATTTGTGCAGATAGTAGCGTGCAGTATCAACAACGTCATTACTGTCAGCTTTGCAGCTTAATATGGGTATATTGTACTTGTTTGCGTATTCGCAGAGTAAATCGGGTACTGGTAAATCTTCGGACAGGATGATGGCGACGGTTTTATTGGTGAACAGCTGTTTCAGCGTGCTGTGCCTAAAGCCTTCATCCAATGAACCTAGATAATCGCATTCTGTTTTTCCAATGACCTGAATAATGTTGTTGTGGATGAGGTTGAGGTGACCGATGAGTGTGGCGTGCTCGTTGATATCCACGACGTGCAGTGGCAGTTTGGGGTCTTCCGCACCCGCCACCCATTTTAATTCAATCTTGCTGGCGAGATTAAGGATGATTGATTCAGCGGAAAGGATTTCTTTCATTTTAAGTTTTGTGGTTGGGCTACGTGACCATATCATACCGTAATATTATAAATTAGGCAGGGTTACAAATGAGTAAATGGCGTCTCTAAAGGTTTTTTGTAACTACTCAGCGTAATTTTGGAAAAGGACGCAGGTTATTGATTTTTAAGGACGCTGTAAATACGTCCCCATGTTTGCTTACTTGGCGCTCTACTGCAACATCCATGTTGCAGATGCCTGAAAAATCAATAACCTACATCCTTATCTGGTAACTTCTCAATAAGCCAGGGCAACATCAATGCTAGTAAGTTAGCTATAAAATTTGGGAATATCGTCATTCCGGCAGTCTTTTAGCCGGAATCTAGTATTTAAGAACATAGATTCCGGCTAAAAGACTGCCGGAATGACGTTGCATTAGCTTAACTTAGTCTCAAAATGCGATACTGCCCCGACTTATTGAGAAGTTACCTTATCTGGATAATACGCTGAGTAGTTACGGTTTTTTTTAATTTGATTTTTGTCCTTTAATAATTGCTCAGGATGCTCTACGTCACA
>CAZYCY010000224.1:0-4595 GCA_964646145.1 uncultured Thiotrichaceae bacterium | reverse complement strand
GCGTGGGCACAAAAAACGTGTCCACTCTACAGGCTACCCAGGCTTATTGAGAAGTTACATGTAATCGTTTTATGAATCATCAAGTACCAGCTAATCCAGTTTCAAGTAATCTAGTCGCGCAAGAACGCCATGCTGCACTTTCGTTGGCGATGATCTATGCCTTTCGCATGTTAGGTCTGTTTATGATTCTGCCTGTATTTGCGCTTTATGCTGATGATCTTGGTGCTACGGCATTTCAAATGGGGCTGGCGCTGGGTATTTATGGTTTGACCCAGGCCATTTTACAAATACCCTTTGGCATGTGGTCAGATCGCATTGGTCGAAAACCGGTGATCCTCATCGGCTTGCTTATCTTTGCCGTTGGCTCGCTGATTGCCGGTAGTGCAACAAGTATTGAAGGCATCATATTTGGTCGTGCAGTACAGGGTGCGGGTGCTATTGCCGCTGCTTTAATGGCACTGGCAGCCGACCTGTCACGCGAAGAACACCGCGCAAAAATGATGGCGTTAATTGGTGTCAGCATTGGCGCTTCATTTGCTATCTCCATGGTGCTGGGACCGTTGGTGAATGACTGGATAGGGATAAGTGGCATTTTTTACAGTACTGCAGTATTAGCGCTGGTGGGCATTGCCATCCTGTATTTTTTTGTACCTGACCCGGTGCATAGTCATTTTCATCGTGATGCTGAAGTAGAAACACGGTCATTGCTGTCGGTGTTAAAAAATTCACAGTTATTGCGTCTGGATATCGGTATTCTTAGCCTGCATTTTGTTCTGATGTGTGTGTTTTTAGTACTGCCACTGGAGCTGAAACATACCATGGGTGTGGCTGCTGACGATCACTGGCAAATTTATCTGCCGGTGTTTGTTGTGTCAGTGCTTATCATGGTGCCATTTATCATTGCAGCCGAACGCAAACAGGCAATGAAACTGGTGTTTAATGGCGCGATTATCGGTCTCATCGTTGCGGCATTGATTTTTCTCAATGGTCAATCCCTGTGGCAAATCATATTAGCGTTGATTATCTTTTTTACCGGCTTTAACCTGTTGGAAGCATCACTGCCTTCACTGATCTCAAAAACCGCGCCCGCAATCCAAAAAGGCACGGCCATGGGGATGTATTCCAGTAGCCAGTTTTTTGGTGCTTTTGCTGGCGGCGCTATAGGCGGTTATGCGCATCACTACTGGGGTGTTCAGGGTGTGTATCTAACAGTGCTGTTTGTTCTGCTGTGCTGGCTTTTGCTGGCACTAACCATGAAAAAACCAGGATATTTAAGCACTTATTTGCTCAATGTAAAAAATGTTAGCGTTGAGCAACTGTTAATGGTTAAAGGGGTAGTGGAAGTGACCTTGATTGATGATGAAAATAAGTCAGGGCAGGTGGCTTATTTAAAAGTGAAAAAATGTATCCTTGATGAAGAAAAATTGTTATCGTTAGCAGTTGAAATTTAATTGAAAATACGTAACTACTCAGCGTGATTTTCTAAAATTACGCTGAGTAGTTACGAAAATACAACAGTAAATAAGGACGGAAAACATGGCTCAAAGTGGCATAAACAAAGTAATTCTAATTGGTAATTTAGGCAATGACCCTGAAGTCAAATACATGCCGAGTGGCGATGCAATGGCGAACATATCAATAGCAACTTCAGAATCATGGATCGACAAAAGCTCCGGTGAGAAAAAAGAAAAAACTGAATGGCATCGTGTAGTTTTCTTTGGCAAACTGGCGGAAGTGGTTGGTCAGTACCTGAAGAAAGGTTCAAAAGTCTATGTTGAAGGTCAACTGCAAACTCGTAAGTGGCAGGATCAGAGTGGTCAGGATCGCTACACCACAGAAGTGGTTGTTAGAGGTTTTAATGGCGTGATGCAGATGTTGGACAGTCGTGGTGGTGAAGGCGGTTTTGTACCTGCCCAATCTGCGCCCGCGCAGCCAGCTTCTGCGCGACAACCGGCACAACCTGCCGCTGCTGTGGTCGATGACGGTTTTGATGATGATATACCGTTTTGAGCAACCTTTTGACAAATCGTTAGCGTTGAAAAGGTAAAGGGCATCTCTAAAATAAAAGGCGCTTGTTAAAGTGCCTTTTTTATTTTGTCACCTACAATAAAGTACGATATTAAATTAACGTAATATACAATGCTTTATACATGGCGTTATGACCTGGAGATTTAGATATGTGTGGAATTGTCGGTGCAGTTGCCGAGCGTAATGTAACCCCCATTTTATTAGAAGGACTTAGACGCCTTGAATATCGCGGCTATGATTCTGCAGGCATAGCGGTGCTGGATAAAAACGACTGCGTAAGTCGTGTACGCCGTGTTGGCAAGGTAAAAGGGTTATCGGATGCACTAGAACATACCGAGGTAGTTGGCACACTGGGTGTGGCGCACACCCGTTGGGCGACACATGGTGAACCCAGTGAAAGAAACGCGCACCCACATATATGTAACCAGTCTGTGGCTATTGTACATAACGGTATTATTGAAAATCATGGTGAGCTTCGAGAGCAGCAGCGTAATAATGGCTTTGATTTTACTTCACAAACCGATACTGAGGTTGCTGTTCACCAGATTGAGCATTATTTAAAACGTGAAGGTGATTTATTAACAGCAGTGCGTATGGCGGTTGCCGACTTTGAAGGTGCTTACGCTCTAGGAGTTATCTCCAGTAGTGAAAAAAATCGTTTGATCGCATCACGCCGTGGCAGTCCATTGGTGATTGGTGTCGGTTTTGGCGAATACTTTATTGCCTCGGATGCTGCCGCATTGCTGCCGGTTACACGCCGTTTTATTTACCTTGAAGAAGGTGATATTGCCGATATTCGAACCGATGCATTGTTTATCTACAATGACAAAGGTGAGCTTGTCGAGCGTGAAATTAAAGAGTCCGCATTATCTGTGGATGCCACCGCAAAAGGCGAATTTCGTCACTACATGCTGAAAGAGATACATGAGCAGCCTGTGGTGCTTGTCGATATTCTCGAGGGGCGCTTTGTAGATGGCAAGCTACTGGATACGGCATTTGGTGTAGCTGCGGGTGAAATTTTTGATCAGGTCAAAGCGGTGCAGATTATAGCTTGTGGTACCAGTTATCATGCCGGGCTGGTGGCGCGTTACTGGCTGGAAGCCATTGCCGGTATTCCCTGTCGGGTAGAAGTCGCCAGTGAGTATCGCTATCGCAAAACCGTGCTAATGGATGATACCCTGGTGGTGACCATTTCGCAGTCAGGCGAAACCGCCGACACACTGGCAGCATTGCGTGAAATAAAGCGATTAACTGATTTTACACTGTCAATCTGTAATGTACCCGAAAGTTCATTGGTAAGAGAAAGTAACCTTACACTAATGACACGCGCTGGTCCGGAAATCGGTGTGGCATCAACCAAAGCTTTTACAACGCAACTGATTGCCATGCTGATGCTGGTGGTTGCATTAGGCAAACGCCATGGTCTGGAAGCAGATAAAGCAAAAAGCTTGTTTCAACAGGTGCAGGTTCTGCCAGCATTAGTCGAACGTGTACTACAGAACACTGACGCGATAGACGAGTGGGCAGAAAAGTTTACTGATATAGAAAACGCCATTTTTATCGGTCGCGGCACATTATTTCCTATCGCACTGGAAGGTGCATTAAAGCTTAAAGAAATTTCTTACATTCACGCCGATGCCTACCCTGCGGGTGAGTTGAAGCACGGGCCGATTGCTTTAATCGACCAGGATTTACCAACCATAGCGATTGCCTCAATGGACGGTTTTGAAGGCAAAATAAAATCCAATATCCAGGAAATTCTCGCGCGTGGTGGTGAGGTTTATCTGTTTGCAGATGAGCGTCTGGATGTGGCAGACCTTGGCGAGCATTGCCACATAATGAAAATCCCGGCAGTAGAAGCTGAACTGGCTCCCATCCTGTTTACCATTCCGCTACAGCTATTTTCATATTTTGTAGCGGTACGCAAAGGCACCGATGTTGACCAGCCAAGAAATCTAGCGAAGTCTGTAACGGTTGAGTAGAGGGCATTTTTCATATTCATGATTGGCATTGGCGAATTAGGTGTTGAAGAAACTAAAGGCACGTTGGAATAGCTGGCATACCGCATCAACGAATCGACGAATATTTGCTGCTATGGCGGTAGTGGTAATCATGACTGGGGTTGCCAAGCTTGCTACTGTCGCCAGAGAGCTGGTTGTTGCAGGATACTTTGGCACAGGCGAAGTGGTAGATGCTTTTTTAATCGCTTTTTTGCTGCCAATGTTTGCCATCAATGTTCTGGCCGGCTCTTTTAGTGCAGCAATGATGCCTACCTATATTCGTATCAGAGATAGTTCCGGTCCAGCAGCAGCCTATCAGCTATTTTCATCGGTTATGGCGTTAGGGGTTGTATTTTTGATTGCTGCCGCACTTGTGATGGCGGTGTTAGCTCCTGTGCTATTGCCATTGCTGGGCTCCGGATTTAGTGCAGACAATAAAGAGTTAACACAATCGCTGTTTTACTGGTTATTACCCGTTTTGGTTATCACAGGTATTGGACATCTTTATGCAACCGTAATGAATGCTGGCGAGCGTTTTGCTGTGGTTGCTTTAGCGCCTGCGATTAC
>CAZYCY010000223.1:0-4610 GCA_964646145.1 uncultured Thiotrichaceae bacterium | reverse complement strand
TATGCTTAGGCGCACACTTCAAATTAAGGCTTCAATTATCATGGTAAAGGAAAATGACAGACGATCAACTCAATCACTTTAATCAACGTGGTGAAGCGTACATGGTCGATGTGGGTGAAAAAAAGGTAACGCAACGCCGCGCGGTGGCGGAAGGTTTTATTCAAATGCAAGCTGAAACCCTGCAACGCATCATTCAGGGTGAGCATAAAAAAGGTGATGTATTAGGTGTCGCTCGTATCGCTGGCGTTATGGCGGCAAAGAAAACCGCTGATTTGATTCCGCTCTGCCACCCCTTGCAATTAAGCCATGTTGATATTCAGTTAATTGTCGATGAAAAAAAACAGGGCGTACATTGTGTTGTTGAAGTAAAAACGGCAGGGCAAACTGGTGTAGAAATGGAAGCCTTAACGGCCGTTCAAATCACCCTGTTAACGATTTATGACATGTGCAAAGCCATGGACAGGGGTATGCTGATGAGTGGCATTGCTTTATTGAAAAAATCCGGTGGCAAGTCAGGCGATTGGACTCAGTAATAAATAAATGTAACTACTCAGCAGCCCAAACCGTGACCGATTGACCATTTACAAGTAACATGCTTGCATCATGATTTACTAAGGAGAAGGCTGATTACCGCGAAGTACGCGAAGGGAAGTCTAAAAGGTTATTGTAATGTGAAAAATATCTATTTTAGACATGTTATGCTTAAAAAATGCTTAACTTCGTAGCCTTCGTGGTTAAAATTTATTGATGAAAAATAAAAAATTAAATTCATTGGGCAGTTACAAATAAACAACCTAAAGCAACAGGAAAAAAATAATGCGTCGTTTTATTAAATACTTTTTTATATTGCTGGCATTGCTCTTGCTCGTCTTATTTGCCTTCGTTGCTACTTTTGATGCAAATAATTACAAACCACAAATTATCCAGCAGGTTGAAAAAACAACAGGCCGCACTTTTACCATTGATGGTGATATTCACTTATCCATTTTCCCCTGGATAGGTTTGAAGGTTGCAGATGTTGCACTAGGCAATGAAAAAGGCTTTAAAGCAAAAAATTTCGCCTCTATAAAACAGTTGGATGTAAAAATAAACGTCTTACCGTTACTTAAAAAAGAGTTGGAAATTAACACCATTCGCTTGCATGGTCTTGACGTTTCCCTGGAAGTCAAAAAAGATAAGTCCAATAACTGGTCAAGCTTGACACAGCTTGGTGCAGCAGGCGGCGTTGTTAGTGAAAAGCAAAAAACCGGAGAAGTCACTGAAGTACAAGCACAACCATCTGCAGAAAAAACCTCACCATTACAGGCGTTAAAAATAGAAGGTTTTGAGTTTATTGATGCAGTGATTCGTTATGATGACCGAAGCAGGAATACCGTAGCCACGATTTCAGAGCTCAATTTAACCACCAGTGCGATTAGCTTTGATGAGCCAATAGACGTTCAGTTTGGCGCGCGAATCGAAAACAATCAACCGGTTATTGATACCCGCTTAAATCTCAGTACGCAGCTACGATTTAACCAAGCATTAACAGTATTCAACTTAAATGATTTTGTCTTCAGTGTTTTGATGAAGGCCAATGACTTTATTCCGCAACAGGAGAAAATTGAAGTCAAAACCAATATTGATGTCTCCATGGACGAGCAGCGTATTGTTATAAAGCAGTTGCAGTTGTCAGCTTTAGATACTACCACAACAACCGATATTATTGTTTCACAGTTTTTAACAACGCCACTTATACAGGGCAGCATTGAAGTTCAAGCCTTTAATGCGCGTACACTAGCGAAACGTATTGGCGTGGAATTGCCAGCAATGGCAAAAGCCGATGCGTTACATAAGGTAGCATTAAAAACCAGTATAAAAATACAGGGTGACAAACTGGAGGCGAATGATTTTAGTGTATCGCTGGATGAAAGCACTTTAAGCGGCTGGTTGCATGTGCTTAATATAGGTAAACAGCAGCTACGTTATGATCTGGTTTTTGACCAGCTAAACATTAATGATTATTTGCCACCGGTTGTAGAAGCCGCGCCTGTTGAAACAAATGCAGCAGCGATAACCACCACAGGTGATGAGAAAATTGAACTGCCACTTGAAATGTTACGACAACTGGATATACAGGGCGATTTTCGTATAACTGCTTTAACTGTAAAAGAATATAAAATCAAACAGTTGCTAATGTCGTTAGCAGCGAGAGAGGGTGAGATTTCGCTTGACCCTCTTTCAATGCAGCTTTTCGACGGTCAGATTGAAGCCGTAGCCAGACTAAATGTAAAAAAAGAAATCCCTGCTTATGCACTTGATCTTAATGTTAATCAGTTGCAGGCGGGATCGGTTGCGAATCCATTCCTTGCCAGCGTCATGGGTGACAAACCGATAAAGATGGACGGTAGGGTTAATGTGAAAATGGATATAAAAACCAGTGGTGACTCAGTTAACCAATTGAAACAAGCCAGTAAGGGTACCATTGTGCTGGATATGAAAGAAACCCGTGTTGAAGGTTTTGACCCTGAATTTTACATGCGTTCAGTCATTGCCGATTTTGTTCACAGTAAAGGTTTTGCGCTGTCAGAAACCATCATGGGAAAATACGAACCACGTGAAATCACCGTTTTCGATAAAATTCACGCCACCATTAAGTTAGAGGATGGAAAAGCCCATACCGATGATTTTTTGATGGATTCTAAACGTGTAAAAGTAACCGCTAAAGGTCATGCAAACATCATGGAAAACACCATGGATATTATTTCCAGCGTGCAATTACCACGCGCTAAAACAAGCGTAGAAAAGATTTTTGATGAACCGTTATCGGTACGTATTCATGGTCCGTTTACTGCGCTGCAATTTGAGCTGGATAAAGACAAGTTAAAAAAATCCACAACTGATGTGTTAAAAAAGGAAGCGCAGGCAAAACTTGATGCTGAAAAACAGCGCCTGGAAGACAAAGTTAGAGCCGAACAGAAACGTGCGGAAGAAAAAATTGAAGAAGAGCTGAATAGAGCCACTGACAAACTTGAAGAGACGTTAAAAGATAAATTGCAAAGTATATTTTAGAAAATATGTACTACTAAAACAGATACGAATTATTCAAGACACGTGATCAATATGCCCATGTAAGCCTGTCTGCAGCATTCTTGTTTTAATAACCCGTATCCTTTTCACCCTTAACATATATGGTAACTCCCATCCTCAACTCCATCATTCATTTCGCCAGGGGTTTGCTATGAGAGAGTTCGCTGAACGCCTGTTAGACTGGCACAGACAACATGGGCGGCATGATCTTCCCTGGCAAAAAAATAAATCGTTATATCGTGTCTGGGTATCAGAAATCATGCTGCAGCAAACACAGGTTGCAACCGTGATTCCCTATTATCAACGTTTTATGCAACGCTTTACTGATGTTGCCGTCTTAGCTCAGGCATCACTGGATGATGTGTTGTTGCACTGGGCAGGGCTAGGCTATTACAGTCGAGCCAGAAATCTCCATAAAGCTGCAAACATTATTAGCGAACAATACCAGGGCACTTTTCCAGCACAATATGATCAGGTTTTAGCCTTGCCAGGTATCGGGCCATCAACCGCAGGTGCCATCCTCGCGCAGGTTTTGAATCAACATCATGCCATTCTGGACGGTAATGTAAAACGCGTATTAGCAAGGCATCAGGCAATTTCTGGATGGCCGGGGAAGAGGCAAGTAGAAAAACAATTATGGCAACTGGCGCAACGTTACACCCCAAAACAGGGGGTGGGCGCATACGCCCAGGCGGTCATGGATTTGGGTGCAACGGTGTGTAAGCGCTCATCAGCAAAATGTGTAAGCTGTCCACTGCACAGCGATTGCAAAGCGTTTCAACAAAACAGAGTTGCTGAGCTGCCTACTAAAAAAGCTAGAAAAATCAAGCCAGTGAGAAAAAAACGGTTTTTAATCATTCGTAATGAACGGGGTGAAACATTAATGGAAAAACGCCCACCAACAGGAATATGGGGCGGTTTATGGAGTTTGCCGGAGCTGACTATGGAGCAAGCAGTGGGCGCGGCAGTAGCGCAAAACTGGCAGCTTAAAGTCAGCGCTTATTGTGATTTACCGGTATTTCGCCATGCCTTCAGTCACTTTTACCTAGATATAACCCCATGTAAAGTAGAAGTAGAGCCTGCTGTGCCAATGATTGCGGATGATAACCGTTATCAATGGCATGCAGATGTATCACAATTGGCACTGTCGACACCGATCAATGCCATTTTTCATCTAAAATAATCACTTGAAACAGGTAAGTAACTTGACTCAGGCACGACTAATCGATTAAATACGCCTTCTTTTTGAGCCATCTGATATGGACTCAGGAAAATTGTCATACTCATAAATGGCCGAATAGCTCAGTTGGGTGAGCCGCGGGCAAGGAGCGGAGAACGCCAAACACGATGTTTGGCTGGCAGAAGTTAGAATGTAGCGTAGGCAGGAGCCGAAGCGTTACCTGAACGTGTTGTCATGCACCAAAAATGGCCGAATAGCTCAGTTGGTAGAGCAGTGGACTGAAAATCCTCGTGTCCCTGGTTCAATTCCAGGTTCGGCCACCATTTTTCTTTTTATTAACACATCGGTGGCTGTTGCCGCA
>CAZYCY010000222.1:0-4618 GCA_964646145.1 uncultured Thiotrichaceae bacterium | reverse complement strand
ATTTTGATAAGCTCACCTTATGGTTTCTATGGGATTTGTAGTAGGTTATCTATTCTCGGACAAGCTCCTAGCTGCTCTACTGCTATCTCGACCAGCGGAAGAGATCTTATTCAGCGGTAGCAGAGTGTGTAGGGACGCATCGTGCCATCAGGCATAGTATCAATAATCTTATCTGCCATTCGTTTTTCACTATTCAGCTCGGCGGCGCTCACTCCTTTCATTAAAAAAGGTAAATAGCTAAAATGAATGTAACTACTCAGCGTAATTTTGGAAAAGGACGCAGGTTATTGATTTTTAAGGACGCTGTAAATACGTCCATGTACGCTCTACTGCAACATCCATGTTGCAGATGCCTTAAAAATCAATAACCTACATCCTTACCTGGATAATACGCTGAGTAGTTACAAATGAATAGCGTGTGACTGCTGAATTCAAATAACAATGTCGTCGAATTATTTTTTTAGGAGAAAGCTTTTGCGCCGTGAACAAGACTTTTTAAGCATTTAGGAGACAGGCATCAATTTAACATTAATGCAAAAATTAGCTAGTATTTTCTAGTCCGGGGTCTACTATAGGGACATGAGATTTGTCTTATTGTTTAACTAGGTGTTTAATGTATAAAAATCAACGTCAGTTTGCGCGTAAAGAAATACAGGTAGAGATTGAGCTTAGCTTTCTTGAGGGTGCTGCACGAACTGTTATTTCTCGTAATATAAGTCAGGGTGGGGCATTTTTACAATTGCAAAACAGTGAGTACTACCCGATGGGGGAAATGGTCACCATGTATTTCAAAGACCCTTTTGAGAATAATAAAGCAATATCAAAAAATGCCATTATCGTTCGTCATGATGACCAGGGCATTGCTGTAGCTTTCGTAGAAATAGACGGGGTTTAATCTTCAACGGATCCAAGTAAATGCCCTAGCCACTCTGTTTCGGGTTTACTGTCCAACGCCAGCTTAACTGTGATGGTGAGCGGTACTGACAACAGCATACCTACCGGTCCTAATATCCAGCCCCAGAAAACCAGTGAAAGAAATACAACTAAAGTTGATAAACCCAGGCCTTTTCCCATATATCTAGGCTCTATCACACTACCAACTATTATGTTCACCGCAAGATATACTGCTGCTACCAGCAAGGCGTGTGGCAGACCCAGTTGCACAATGGTTAACATCACTGCAGGCACCGCTGCAATGATTGAGCCTATAGTCGGAATAAAATTCAGCATAAAAGCCAGCACGCCCCATAGTATTGGAAAGTCAACACCAATGATCCACAGCGCCGTACCGATAACCACACCGGTTATCATGCTGATGATGGTTTTCATGCTCATGTAATTTCTGACTTTTTCTACAAACACCTCGGAAAAAACCTTGTCATCAGAGGGGTCCGCATCTGAATCTTTGCCGTGTAATGCCAGGAACTTCTGCGTAAAACCTGCCGCTTCAATCAATATAAAGATAACAGTCAAAATAATTAAAAATGAGTTGGTCAGCACACCACCAAAACCTCTCAAAATGGCAGATACCAGACCTACGGCAGCAGCCGGATCAATAACATCCCTTACCGTATCCGTTAGTGAAATTCCACGTTCCTCTAGCCACTGCAAAACAGTCAACCATTGCGCCGAGATTGTTTGCTGATAAACCGGCAATTCACGAGTAAAGTCCGTTATCGAACTGCCAACCAGTAATGTAACGCCTATACCAATAGATATAACCAGCAGAATAACCAGCGTTAATGATAAACCTTTAGGGATACCGGCAAGTTGAAGCTTGCACATCAATGGAAAGCTGATAATAGCAATAAATACTGACAGCAAAAAAGGCACGATTAAGGTTGCAGAATGTTTCATGCCAGCGATAATAACAACAAGCGCGGCACAGACCAGAATTAAACGTGCCGCAGAAGAAAATGATTGTGTCATGATAAAAGCTCTTTTGTCATTGATGTTTTAATGGTGAACGTTTCGTTCTTGCTTGGTAATATTGGAACAAGCTAAAGATCACCTGCTTTGATCTCTATTCCTGGGTTTCAGAGTCAGACTGTAAAAACTCAGCCTTTTCATCCTTGAGCTCGACTTGTTCAATTTTTTCAAATCGTGTGCTAATTTTATGTGCAGAAATATGCACTTCTTCAACATCTTTATTAGCTTGTTGAATGTGTTTTGACAAATTATCCATGCGTTTTCTAAAACGGTCAAAATCTCTCGCCAGAAATACCAGGTGCTCCTGAATAACATGTACTTGTTTGCGTGTCGCGGAATCTTTTAATACTGCCCTTGCCGTGGTCAACACTGCCATTAATGTCGTTGGCGACACCATCCACACCCTGGCGCGTTGTGCTTCTGTCACTAACTGCGGTTGATGTGCATGTATTTCTGCAAACACCGCTTCTGCCGGAATAAACATAATGGCGCCATCGGCGGTTTCATTTTCAATAATGTACTTATCAGCAATGTCTTTAATGTGTTTTTTAATATCAATGCGAAATTGCCTTTCGGCTTTTGTTCGCTCAGCATCAGAAGCTTCATCATCCATCATTTTCTGAAAGGAATCGAGAGGAAACTTCGAATCAATCGCAATATTACCGGTGGGATCGGGTAAAAACATCATGCAATCAACGCGCGTGCCGTTACTTAATGAGTGCTGCAGGGCATAACTTCCTTCCGGCATAATGTTGCGTATCAAGCCAGCCATTTGTACTTCACCAAAAGCGCCGCGTGAACGCTTATCCGTTAACACTTCCTGTAGACTTACTACATTGCCGGAGAGTTCAGTGATGCGTTTTTGAGCCTCATCAATTAGCGCCAGCCGTTTTACTACATCGGTAAAGGTTTCAGTGGTTTTTTCAAAACCTTTGTCCAGTCGCCGCTCTACCTGGCCGCTGATTTCAGCTAGGCGCTTCTGTAAAATTTCATGTAACTCATTGTTGGATTTTGTGAAACTTTCCACGCTGAGCTTGGACATTTCACCCAGACGTTTTTCAATGCTTTGCTGCATGTCACCAAAACGTCGCTCAAAATCAGACTTAATTTTTTGTAAGCCTTGCAGTTGATGCTGCAGACTTTGCTGCATGTTTTCGCTTGATTTAGCTAGCCGTTCAACTGATGCCTGCGACATTTCGCCCAGTCTTTTCTCCAGGGCCTGTTGCACCTCGCCAAAGCGTTGCTCCATCTTTAACCGCGTGTTGTTTTGTGCTTCCAGTAAAGCCGCTGTGCTGCGCTGAAAATTATCATGCAAAGCCTGCGCGTGTTGCAGTTGTGCATCAGATTTGTGGCTCAGCTCGTTGGATTTTTTATTTAAACGGAGCAGTAATGTTATCAATAAAATGGCAATAATGCACAACACGACAATCGCAATCTTTTCCCATTCATTAATTTGTACGTCTATTGATTGCATGAAGCCAGCTAAATATTGAGATGCTGCCTGAAAATTAGCACACTCTACCATACGTTAAGATGGGCATTGTGGGCATTTCTTTGATTTAAAGTAAAATACCTCTGCATTTAAATTAATACCATTGACAAATCAGGCTTGACAAGCGTTGTTTTTTTTAATAAGTTAGTAAGCGTTCACTTATATAAAAGCTTTTCTTATATAAAAACATTCGATAAATTTTATTAATTTAGTAAATTACAAAACCATAATGAGGAGATCACCATGAGTGACTTTGATTCAGAACTAGATGCTAGCGGCTTAAACTGCCCACTTCCTATCCTGCGCGCTAAAAAAGCCATTTCAGCGCTGGATGCAGGTCAAACATTGAGAATTATTGCTACTGATCCGGGTTCTGTAAAAGATTTTGAAGCATTTTGCAAGCAAACTGGTAATGAGCTGAAATCCAGCGGTGAAGAGGATGGTAAATTCGTCTTTTTGATCCAAAAAGCTGCCTGATAAAGAGTGAGCAAAAAGGACATAGAAAGTTGAGTCATCGACTTTCAGGCTCTGAGCGCAAAGAAACCATTCTTATCGCTGCTCAGAGCCTTTTTGCCAGTAAAGGATTTCATGGCGTCTCAATTGATCAAATCGCACGCGCAGTAAACGTCAGCCCGGCTATTCTTTACCGGCACTTTGCTTCTAAACAGACCCTGTACGCAGCCGTATTAGAGAAGTTTTCCTGCCAACGCCAGAGTTATGTTGATACTATTGTCAGCCATGGCACAAGTTTTGAAGATGTACTTGCAGGCATGACCCAGGTCTATATCGAAAACATTGCAAAAAACCCGGACATTTTAAGAATCGAGTTACATAGCCTGCTTGAAGGCAACCTGGCAACACAGGCTTTTTTTCAGAACCGCTGGAAAAGCTTTACCGATTACATTGAATTTGGCTTAAATGAAACCCTGCCTTATAACATTCCACATCGTGAGATAACCATTTTAAGCGCAGGCTTAATGTTTCAGGGCATGGTACGAGAAACTCTAATACAAAAATGCCTGCAGCCGCAGGACAGGCTGGTTGATATAAGTTTACATGAACTCAGCAATGAACTGGTTACCCTGTTTATACGTTCTGTTGGTATCAATAAAACCCAGTTATCGCGTAAAGCGACTATTTCTGATTAGGACTCAGGATTAAATAAGATGCGGAACTTAACGCCGAATTTTTGTTTCA
>CAZYCY010000221.1:1510-4645 GCA_964646145.1 uncultured Thiotrichaceae bacterium | reverse complement strand
CGACGGTTGAAATCGCTTTTGAATTCATTTCATAAGCACGTTGGGTTTCAATCATTTTCACCAGCTCTTCGACTGTGTTAACGTTTGAGCCTTCCAATGCAGACTGAATCAGTGTGCCCAGCCCGGTCAAACCCGGTGTTCCGGTTTGAGGTGAGCCACTTGCCCCCGATTGAATAAACAGGTTGTTGCCCACTGGCTGTAAACCGGATGGGTTAACAAAATCGGCAAGTTGAATACTGCCTATTTCAGTTGGCGCAGTGTCTCCTTGTGAGACAACGGAAACGATACCGTCTGAACTTATTGAAACCGTTAATGCATCATCGGGTATGGTAATGCTCGGTTCAAGACTGTAACCCATTGAGGTAACCAACTGCCCTGTTGAATCTTTCTGTAAAGTGCCATCCCTGGTATAGGCAGTGGCACCATCTGGCATCAATATTTGTAAAAACCCTCTACCCTGAATGGCTATATCCAGTGAGTTTCCCGTTTGTATAATGCCGCCCTGGGTAAACAGTTTTTCTGTTGCTACTGTTCTAACGCCAGTACCGATATTTAAACCCGATGGCATAACGGTATCTTCCGAAGACATGGCGCCAACCTGTACCACATTTTGATAAATCAAATCAGCAAACACTGCACGATCACGTTTAAAACCGGTGGTACTGGCGTTGGCAAGATTATTTGCAATCGTCGCCATTTTTGTTTGCTGGGCTTCAAGCCCTGTTTTTGCAATCCATAAAGCTGCGTTCATGATGTTTCTCCGGATTTAATTGAAAATTGAGAATAGTGGTACAGGATGCACCGTTAGCGAACCAGGGGATGGCGTTAAAAACACCAACAAACCATACCCTGTTGTCATCCCCAATTCATAATTCTCAATTATTAACTATTAACTATCTCAATTTTAACTATCTCAATTTCATAATGGATGCAGATGCCTGGTCATTTTTTACTGCAGTACTCATTAATTTAATGTAAGTTTCATATTGGCGCGCCAACTCAATCATTCTAACCATGGCACCAACGGTATTGACATTACTCGACTCCAACGAACCAGAAACCACAGTGACGCTGGCATCTGCTTCTGCCCGTTGTCCATTACGCATCTGCATTAAACCGTCCATACCTTTTTCCAGTTGATTATTAGGCAGATTAACCATTTTGATGCGGTCAACAATTGCCAGTGTACTAACCGGCTGCCCTAAAGGCTGAATGGTTATGGTTCCATCTGCTCCTATCTCTAATTTGGCATGTGGTGGGACTGAAATGGGTCCATCATTGCCCAGTATAATATTGCCAGCCCCATTGGTTACTCTACCCAGACTGTCAATTCGTAAATCGCCCGCTCGAGTATAAGCTTCACTGCCATCAGGTCTCTGCACCGCAAACCAGCCCTTGCCGTTTATTGCCATGTCAAGTTCACGACCAGTACTAATGATGCTTCCCTGTGAAAAATCGATACCGGCATTCTGAGTGGTGGCATAAACACGGCTGGCATGTCCTGGTCCATATACCTGCTGGCTCAAACTGGTTTGAAAGTCAGCTCTGAATCCGGTGGTACTTGCATTCGCCAGGTTATTTGTATTTATTGCCTGTGCGTGCATAGTTTCCTTGGCACCACTCATGGCGATAAAAAGCATGCGATCCATAATATTTTCCTGTTGATTGAGCTGTCGTTTTATCTATTTATTTATCTGCTTTTCAATTTAGGGCATCTCTATCTATTCTGTAGGTGAAGATTGAGATTCAAAATATGTCAGCTTAAGGCGCCCGATATTATCGTGAGTGGGCGGGCTATTGCTAAGATTTGCAACAAAAACACGGCATATTTTTGACTCAAGATTCATGTTCACGAGAAGTGACACACGGATGTGTCGTTTACGCACCTAAGGATGGAATTAATAGAGGTGCCCTTTATTATCGAAGATTAATAATACTTTGCGTTATCGTATCCTGCGCCTGAATGGTTTGCGCATTTGCCTGGAAGTTACGTTGTGCCACTATCATGCTGACCAGTTCTGCCGTCAAATCCACATTGGACTCTTCCAGTGCGCTTGCCTGAACCAAACCCAGACCTGCGGTACCAGCTTCACTGACCACGGGCGAACCTGAGGAAAAAGTTTCTATCCAGGAACTATCACCCGTTGGTTTTAAGCCTTGCACATTGGCAAAGTTTGCCAGTACTACCTGAGCAACTGTTTGCGATTGACCGTTGCTATATCTGGCAAAAACAATGCCTGTTTTATCAACATCGACACCTAGCAACTGCCCGGCAGTATAGCCATCTTGCTGCAGGCTGGTAACTGCAAAATCACTGCCAAACTGGGTACTTCTGGATAAGTCAATGGTGAAAGCCTGATTAGGCTCGGCGCCACCGCCAGGGTTAAAAGTAATGGGGATGTTTGCGGGTATATTATAAGAACCATCAGTATTGAAAGTAACAGGCGTGGTATCTTCCAATACACCGCCAATCATGGTTCTGACATTCCACTCATTGGGATTAGTCGCAGGATCAAGCTTGCTAAAATACATGGTAATGATGTGGTCATTACCTAAACTGTCGAAGATGGTTGTTGTGGTAGAAGAGTTAAACCCACTGGTATCGGGTATGCCTGCATTTAATAACCAATTGCTGTCGGTTTCCATTTCTCGCGCATCAAAATTAACACCGCTTGATACCGAGGTAGTTGGACTGGCATCAATGTAAGCATTGCTTAATTGCAAAGGTGCGACAACGCCAGTGATGGTACCGTTATTGTCTGCCTGCCTCGCCAGTAATGAAAAACCAGAGTTGTTAACAACATTGCCGCTTGCATCGATTTTAAAACTTCCAGATCGACTATACACCGTGTTGCCATCACCCTGCAGTTGAAAAAATCCTTGACCACTAATGGCAAGATCAAGTGGGTTATTGGTAAATGCTATGTTGCCCTGAGAAAATTGCTGGGCAGTATTATCCAGGCGCACACCCTGACCAATCGAGGTAAAAATATCAGAAAATTCTGCACGTGAAGATTTAAACCCTGTAGTGGCAGAGTTAGCAATATTGTTGCCTATAATCCCAAGATCGCTTGCTGCTGCTTTAATTCCACTTAATGCTGTGTTGAATGACATTATGTTCTCCTGTCGCTTATT
>CAZYCY010000221.1:0-1410 GCA_964646145.1 uncultured Thiotrichaceae bacterium | reverse complement strand
AATATATCAAAAGATTTTTGTAATTCATTAATGCCATTAACCATGGATGATTGTGTCAGTTGGCTCATAAATTGACTGGGATCCATCGGTTTGGTTGGATCCTGATGTTTTACCTGCGCCACCAGCAGTTCAATAAAATTTGCCTGGGTCAATTCATCATTGGGTTTGGCTGTAGCATTATTGGCAGCATTATTGGTTGTTGCAGAGTTAACTGATGCAAAGCTGTGTTCTATGGTTAATGCTGACATTCTAGCGTCGTCCCATGGCTAAAGTTTTAAGTAACATTTGTTTTGCTGTATTAAATACTTCAACATTATTCTGATACGCTCGTGAAGCGGACATCATGTTTGCCATTTCTTCAATGCTGTTGACATTGGATTTAAAAATATAACCATCTTTATTTGCCATAGGATGGTCTGGTTGAAAGTGTTTACTGACGGTGGCATTGCTTTCGACAATACCAACAATGCGTACGCTAGAGGGTTGGTTTTGTACCACACCAAAATGCGGTGAATTGTTATCCATCGCATTACCGAGTGAACTCATCACAGCTGAAAAAATCGGTTGGCGAGAACGATAGGCGCCTGCTTCTGTACTGCTAACAACACCTGCATTAGCAAGATTACTGGCTACAGTATTTAGCCGTACTGACTGTGCACTCATGGCAGAACCAGTAATATTAAATATATTATTAAGACTCATCTATACTCTCCGTTATTACTGACCACGTTGCCTGAGGGCATTAAGCATACCCCTGAACTTAGCACTAAGAAATTCAAGACTTGCCTGATGGCGTATAGCATTTTCAGCAAAAGCAGCCTTCTCAACCTGACCATCAACTGTGTTACCATCGAGCGAAGATTGATTCGGTACCCGAAAAAGTATTTCAGCATTCACTGCATTGCTGTTTAACTGTATATGCCTGTCGTTTGTTGTCGTCAAAACACCTGCGTTTTGTGTGGCGCGGCGGTTATCCATTGATGCTTGCAGAATAGCCTTATAATCAATATCTATTGCCTTGTATCCAGGCGTGTCCACATTGGCAATGTTAGCTGCCAGTATCTCAGCACGAGCTGTTCTTACTAATAATGCCTGCTGGTGAACACCCAGGGCAGAATCAAATGATATTGACATACTTCACTCCAACACAATTTATAAATACAATACTTGATTTACAAAATGCAATCGTTGTGCCAACTTTAAAAATAAATATTAAAGAATTCCGTTATGGTGCCGAAACCCTTATATACAGGACGATGCCGTGAAATATAAAAACGCTACTTATGTTTTTTATTAAGCAAAAGAAAAGGGAAAATAATCTTGAGCGGCAAGTTTTTACCACCAAATGGCAAAGAATCGTCGCTTTACTAAATTAATGGAGAGCGGTGAATTGAGAATTTAATTATTTGT
>CAZYCY010000220.1:0-4653 GCA_964646145.1 uncultured Thiotrichaceae bacterium | reverse complement strand
CGCTGAAAAACCACAGGCTAACGGCAGATGCCTGGTATCTGGATGGTTTTTCACCAGCAAAAAACCCGTATATGTGGTCACAAAGGGTGTTTGAACTGATTGCTTATAATAGCCGGGACGGTGCAACATGCAGCACTTATACCTGTGCTGGCTGGGTGAAACGAAATATGCAAAAAGCGGGTTTTGCAGTTAATAAAGCACCTGGTTTTGGTAAAAAACGTGAAATGTTAGTGGCTAAATTCAATGCTGCTGAAAAATCGATAGCTCTAGCAAATACTATGGCAGCATCTTTTAAATATAGCGATAAACCCTGGTTTGAGCCACCGCCGCTGAAGTCTGTCGCGATAAAAAATGCCACCATAATTGGTGCAGGGGTTGCAGGCTTAAGTCTTGCCTATGCATTAGTACAACGGGGCTGGGCAGTAACCGTTGTTGACCACCAAAGCACTACCACCAAACAAGCCTCTACTAATCCTGCGGCTATCATCTACCCACGTTTATCCATTAATAATGATATTGATACAGAATTTTTTACAGCGGCTTATTGTTATGCGCTGTATGTATATAAGTTATTGCAGAAAAAAAGCCAGCAGCCGTTCTGGTTTGATGTTGGTTTGTTGCAGTTAATGGATGAAAAACGTATTACTCAAATAATAAATAAATTTCAGTTTAATGCTGATTTTATTTCTCTTGTTGGACAATCAAGTGACGCAATGCTTGCGGATAAAGCAGGGCAGGTGACTGCTAATTATGCATCCGCCGGTATCGTGTTACCTGCAATTTTACTGGATGTTTTAAAAAATGAATGCGGTAATAAGCTAACACTTATTGATGCCAAAGTGACTGCTCTTAATTATGACGATAAAAAATGGCAGTGTTTACATCATGTTCAATTAATCAGCGAAGCTGAAGTATTAATCATTGCAAATGGCACAGGCGTAAATGATTTAAGCTTGTCGTTGAGGTTTCCGGTTGAAGCAATACGGGGCCAGGTCATTGAGCTAAATGAGAATAAGCAATCACAAAAAATAAAAAAAATATTTAATGCTGATGTTCATATAACACCTGCTATCAAAACTAAACATTATCTTGGTGCAAGCTATACAAGGAACGGTGAAATGTTAGGCATTTGTCAAACCGAGAATAGAAAACTTTTAGACTCACTTGATAAAATGTATCCCGGTATTTTTAAAGATGAGGATTGTTGTAAAACATGGGTTGGTTTTCGTACCATATCAAAAGACAGGGTGCCGATTGTGGGTGCAGTGCCAGATGAGGTTTTTTTTAATCATGAATATGCGGATATTGCTCATGGTAGTACCATAAAAACATACCAGCCAGGGCGGTATTTAAATGGATTATATATTTCAGCGGCCCACGGTTCACGTGGCTTTACCAGTGGCTTTATTTCAGCAGAAATTATTGCCTCACAAATTGCCGGTGAACCATCACCGATAAATAAAAAGATACTGGATTATCTAAGCCCATCAAGATTTATTGTGAATAAGCTTAAGCGCAGGTGATTTTTTTTCTTAGATAACAATTATCTACGATTCATTGTAAAATCTTATTATCAATGGAAGCTCTGATTAAGCCGTGAACGAGCAGATTGAGTCCAGAATCACCAATAGCAGCGTTGCTAAATAATTGAAATAGCACTGCTATTACAATCACTTACCGCATTTCTTATGGAAATTTTGAACCTCACTCTATTTCACCAAAACGTAATCATAGATGCCCTGAATCCTGCAAGTATTTGCAGGTATTAGTTAATAATTTTAAAAAACGCCCTGTATTTTGTTAAATAATTAGGAGAAAGTATGTCAAAAACGCTATCCACCGGCTTATTTTTAGTGTTTTTTTCCGTATTTGGAATTAATCAAGCTTATTCTTCCTGCGAAGATGAGGCCAGACCAGGCGTTAACTGGTCTAATTGTGATTTATCTGGAAAAGATTTAAGAAATAAAGATCTAACAAACGCAATATTGTCACGTGCAAATTTAACCAATGCAGATTTCTCTGGTGCGTTACTGGAAAATGCAGATTTTAATTTTTCTAAGCTGAACAATACACGTTTTGATGGGGCAAGAATGCCAAATGTTCGTATGCTAAGGGTTAAAGCGCAGGGCGTAAGTTTTAAAAATGCCATATTATATGGCAGTCATTTTAGTCGAGCAGAGCTTATAAATGCAGATTTCACCGGGGTTAGAGCAGATTATGCAAATTTTTATGAAGCCAGACTTGAATCAGCCCTGTTTATCGATGCCAGCTTAAAAGAAGCAAACTTTGAGCAAAGTAATTTAACCAATGCAACATTTAATCGGGCACAATTATATAAAACAATATTTCGTAATGCACAGTTGCATGGAACTGGCTTTAATGCGGCTGATATGACCAAAGCCGTACTCGATGAGTCAGATTGTCTGGGCGCTGATTTTACAGATGCTAACCTGACAAGAGCATCGTTTAAAAGAGCAGAAATTGACGAAGCAACTTTTACCGGAGCTAATTTGACTCGTGCAATCTGGTACGATTACAAACGATGTCGTGCCAGCTCAATAGGCGAGTGCAGGTGAGTCGTTATATTCTTGATGTAATGAACTCGATAGTGACAAACGCTGCGGCACTTTGTAAACGTAATCTTGTGCATCACAAATTAATCAGCGATTCTTATTAATACCTAAATCCTGCAAGTGCTTGCACACATATAACGCAAGCTCTTGATTTGTATAGCGAATTTAATTCTTCGAGAATATCAATAAGTATTCTGCTCGAATTAAATTCGCTATACAAATCAGTAGTGGTACAAGGACGTGCCGTTTACGAACCAAAGGATGGAGTAGCTTGCACTCTATATACACATATTACTTGCAGGATTTAGGTAATAAACCCAATCAGAGATTCCCCAGTTTCTTAAACTTGATTCTATGCGGGTTAATCGCCGCCTCTTCACCTAAGCGTTTAACCCGGTCAGCTTCATACTCGCTATAGTTACCCTCAAACCAGGTGGTTTTACTGTCACCTTCAAAGGCGAGAATATGTGTGGCAATGCGATCAAGGAACCAGCGGTCATGCGAGATAACCACCACACAGCCTGGAAAATTAAGGATGGCTTCTTCCAGTGCACGCAGGGTTTCTACATCCAGGTCGTTGGTGGGTTCATCAAGCAATAATAAATTGCCGCCACTCTTTATTAATTTGGCAAGGTGCAGCCGATTGCGCTCACCACCCGACAGGTCTTGAACAAATTTTTGCTGATCTTCGCCTTTAAAATTAAAGCGACTGACGTAAGCGCGCGATGCCATGGTGTAATTGCCGATAGTGATGTTGTCCAACCCGTCTGAAATTTCATGCCATACCGTGTTGTTGCCGGTTAACGCATCACGTGATTGATCGACATAAGCAATCTTGACGGTTTCGCCAATTTTAAATTCGCCGGAGTCCGGTTTTTCTTCACCAGTGATTAAACGGAACAGGGTGGTTTTACCAGCACCATTAGCACCGATAATGCCAACAATGCCGCCACGTGGAAGATTAAAACTTAAATCATCGTAAAGTAATTTATCACCAAATTTTTTGCTGATATTTTTTGCTTCAATAACCAGCTCGCCAAGACGAGGGCCGGGTGGAATGTAAAGCGATTGTGTCTCAGCACGTTTTTGAAAATCAGCAGAAGACAGTTCTTCAAAGCGTTGCATACGTGCCTTGCTTTTTGCCTGCCGTGCTTTAGGATTTGAACGCACCCATTCCAGTTCGGCTTTAATGGTTTTCTGCCGGCTGGCTTCTTTTTTGGTCTCAGTAGCAAGTCGTGCTTCTTTTTGTTCCAGCCAGGAGGAATAATTACCTTCCCACGGAATGCCGCGACCACGATCAAGCTCCAGAATCCAGCCGGCAACATTATCAAGGAAGTAGCGGTCATGGGTGACGGCAACCACGGTACCAGAATATTCTTTAAGAAAACGCTCCAGCCAGGCAACCGACTCGGCGTCCAGATGGTTGGTTGGCTCGTCAAGAATTAACATGTCAGGCGACGATAGCAACAGACGGCACAAAGCAACACGACGACGTTCACCACCAGAGAGTTTACTGACATCGGCATCCCACGGTGGCAGGCGTAAGGCATCAGCCGCAATTTCAAGTTTGTTTTCCAGGTTATGAGCATCCGCCGCCTGAATAATATTTTCAAGTTTTGCCTGCTCGGTAGCAAGCGCATCAAAATCGGCATCGGGTTCAGCATAAGCGGCATACACTTGTTCAAGCCGTTTTTGGGTATCGATGATAACGCTTAAACCCTCCTCAACATTGCCTCTTACGTCTTTGCTTTCATCCAGTTGCGGCTCCTGTGGTAAATAACCAATGCGCAAATCAACCGCCGGTCGTGCTTCACCAATAAAATCGCTATCCACCCCAGCCATAATGCGGAGCAGGGTAGATTTACCTGAGCCGTTATAACCCAGCACACCAATTTTGGCACCGGGGAAAAAATTTAAGTAAATGTCTTCAAGAATAACTTTTTTAGGAGGAACGACCTTGCCAAGTCCGTTCATGGTGAATACGTATTGAGCCATAGCGATTAAAAAAAGTGGTTTGAAAAACTCGGATTATACGCATGTGAAGCAGGATTGCAGAAGTGTTTTATATGAGACACTACGC
>CAZYCY010000219.1:0-4659 GCA_964646145.1 uncultured Thiotrichaceae bacterium | reverse complement strand
TTCGCAAAGTTATTATTGTGCCCGGTCGATTAGTGAATATTGTGGCAAATTAATATGTCATTTGTTTTTTCTCAGGCAAAACTACAAACAATCATGCTAAAGCGTTTTATAACAATCGTATCACTTGTGTGTTTAATGTCTGCATGCGGTTTTCAGTTACGTGGCGCACTGAATTTATCTCAGGACATCTCGCCAGTTTACCTGCAGAAGAATACTTTATTCGAGCTGGGGCGAGAACTCGAGTCATTGCTGGATGCTAATAAAATACAGATAACAGAAAATGAAAAACAGGCAAAAGTGCAGCTAGAGCTACTTCATGAAAACAAGAGTCGGCGTGTACTGTCTGTCGATGGTAGGGGGCGTGTTCATGAGTATTTGCTAAGTTATAGTGTTAGTTTTATTATAAAAAGCAATCAGTTAAAAGGCATTAACGAAGAGCAGGACGGAGAAGAACTCATTTCCCATGATTCAATTGCAGTGACACGTAGTTTGTTATTTGATCCTGATGCTGCCATTGCCGTGGTTAATGAAGCCGAAATCTTGTATAGCGACATGAGGCGTGATGTTGCACGTTTGATTTTATTAAAATTGCAGGCAATTCCAGCCCAGACCCAATCAGGTCAAAGCACAACACATAGTGAAAACATTAGCAAACCACAATGAATGCGCGTCCGGATCAACTTGCATCAATGCTAAACAGTTCTCTTTACCCAGTTTATATGGTCAGTGGTGATGAACCCTTACAACAAATGGAAGCGCTGGATTTGATTCGTGCTTATTTGCGCGAACAGGGTTTTACCGAACGAGAGGTGCTGGACGTTGATGCAAAATTTGACTGGCAGCAATTACTTGATGAAGCCGCCAGTATGTCATTATTTGCCGATCGCCGTGTTATTGAGTTGCGTTTGCCTACAGCCAAGCCCGGAAAACAGGGCGCGCAGGTGCTAAAAGATTATTTAGCGCGACCAGCGGAAGGTACTGTGCTAATTGTTAATGCGGGTAAAGTTGATGGTAATGCAAAAAAGTCTGCCTGGTTTAAAGCAATTGACAACACGGGTTTGTTTGTACAGTGCTGGCCAGTGCCAGCAGATAGATTGCCCTCCTGGTTAAAACAGCGTTTTAGACAACGAAATATGGATGCGGACAATGAATCGCTAGAGTTTATCAGTCAGCATGTTGAAGGCAATTTACTCGCCGCCGATCAGGAAATTGAAAAGCTTTATCTGCTGTTAGGACCGGGAAAAGTCACTTATGCAGATGTGGCGCAAGCGGTTACATCGCAATCAAGATACAGTGTGTTTGAACTGCTTGATGCATTGTTAACCGGCAATGCGAAACGTGTAATTAGAATCATTTCAGGTCTAAAAGCAGAGGGCATGGTACCTGTTATTATTAACTGGACGTTGGCGAAAGATATTCGTATATTGGCGCAGTTGGCAGCAGAGCCGTCATCGCTTGATTTTAAATTAAAACGCTTAGGTGTATGGCAAAGTCGAATCACTTTGTTCAAATCCTGTTTGTCCCGCCACCGACCGGGAATGTTTCAGCTCATGTTAAAGCGTTGTGCTTATATCGATGCGGTAAGCAAAGGCTTGATTGACGCCAATGTATGGGATGAGATTGAAACACTTTGCTTGCGTTTGGCGGCTACGACAAAAATAACAAGGTAAAAACAACTAAATCTATTCAATACACTACACTGGTGCGTATGTAACTTCTCAATGAAAAAAAAGGTGTTCATTCAGCATGATATGCAATAATGATTGGGTTTTTTTATGTTAGTCTTTTATTTTAAATAACAGCGATTAATGTGTTTAGGGCATCTCTAAAAATAGAAGCACACTTTATGAAACGCATAAAACAGCAGTTTTTCACCCCTGGATAATCGCTAAATAGCCCACTATTCACCTCATTTTTGAGTAAAAAATGCACTATTTTCTACATTCCCTAAACCGCACTTCTATTTTTAGAGGTACCCTTTAATGAAAAACCTCGATCAACCATCAAAAACGATTTATCTCAACGACTATCAAGCCCCTGATTTTTTGATTAAACATGTCGATCTGTGTTTTTATCTGCATGAAGAAAAAACACGGGTGGTTTCTGTGTTGCAGTTAAAAAGGCAGTCAGATAATCAGCATTCGCCATTAGTATTGAATGGTGAATGTCTGGAATTAGGCGAAGTAAAAATTAATAAAACGTTAATTGATGACTCTTCTTATGTAGTAACAGACACCACCTTAACTCTGCTAAAGGTGCCTGATTCATTTATCCTCGAAATAGAAACCTTTATTAAGCCGCAGGAAAACTTTTCACTGGAAGGTTTGTATAAATCCAGCGGCAATTATTGCACCCAGTGTGAAGCGGAAGGCTTTAGAAAAATCACCTATTTTCTTGACCGCCCAGATGTGATGGCACTGTTCACCACTTTGATTATTGCAGATAAAGCGAAATACCCGGTGCTTTTGTCGAATGGTAATCTGTTGCATAGCGGTGATTATGATGATGGTCGTCATTGGGCGAAATGGCAGGATCCTTATAAAAAGCCCAGCTATCTTTTTGCGCTGGTGGCGGGCGATTTAGCTTTTATTGAAGATCATTATAAAACCATGAGTGGTCGCCAGGTGCAGCTACGCATTTATGTGCAATATCATAATGTCAATAAATGTGATTTCGCCATGGTATCACTTAAAAAGTCGATGCAGTGGGATGAAGAAACATACGGTCGTGAATACGATTTAGATGTGTATAACATTGTTGCGGTTGATGATTTCAACATGGGCGCAATGGAAAACAAGGGTCTAAATGTTTTTAATTCAAAGTATGTACTGGCGAAACAGGATACGGCAACCGATACTGACTTTATGGGAATAGAAGGCGTAATCGGCCATGAATATTTCCATAACTGGAGTGGTAACCGGGTGACCTGCCGTGACTGGTTTCAGCTAACCTTAAAAGAAGGCTTGACGGTATTTCGAGATCAGCAATTTACTGCAGAGATGAATTCTGCCGCACCAAAACGCATTGATGATGTCAATGTTTTGCGTACTGTCCAGTTTGCCGAAGATGCAGGTCCCATGGCGCACCCCATCCAGCCGGATTCCTATCAGGAAATCAATAACTTTTATACGGTAACAGTGTATAACAAAGGTGCCGAAGTGATTCGTATGATTTATACCCTGTTAGGTGGCAATAAGTTTCGCCAGGGCATGGATCTGTATTTTACGCTTTACGATGGGCAGGCGGTTACCACAGAAGAATTTATTAATGCAATGGAGCAGGTCAGCAAGATTGATTTATCGCAGTTCCGGCGTTGGTATAAGCAGGCTGGAACGCCAGAGCTTATGGTTAAGGAAAAGTTTGAAGCGGATAAAAAAAGCTATACGCTTGAGCTGTCGCAATTCACACCGGCGACACCGGGGCAGAAGGAAAAGTTACCGTTCCATATTCCACTAAAAATCAGTTTACTAGGCAAAAATGAGGGCTCAGTGAGTGATTCTGCACCCAGTCAGGCAACAACTGTGTTGAATTTCACTAAAGACAGGCAGCAATTTGTTTTTAAAAACATTAGTGAGAAACCGGTACTTTCTATTTTGCAGGGTTATTCGGCACCGGTGAAATTAAAATTTGAGCGTGATGATGAGGAGCTGGCTTTTTGCATGGCACATGAAAACGATGATTTTAATCGTTGGGATGCAGGGCAACAGTTATCAACACGATTGATTTTAAACCTGGTGGATTCAATTAATAGTGGTAGTGAGTTGTTGCTGCCGGATTATTATGTTGCCGCCTGTGAGAAATTAGTAAATAATAAAGCACTGGACAAAGCCTTAACCGCCCGTGCTTTAACGCTGCCATCATTGATGTACATTGGCGAAATGATGCCTTTTATAGATGTTGATGCCATTTTTCAGGCAACAGAGTTTATTAACCAGCAGTTAGCTCAGCAACTTGAGCCGGCGTTGTTAGCGGTCTACCATGATAATTATCAGGCTGAATACAGCTTATCACCGGCATCAATGGGTAAGCGTTTTTTGCGCAACCAGGCGTTAACTTATTTGATGTATTTGGGCGATCAGGGTGAGTTGTTAGCAAAACAACAGTATCAATCAGCCGATAATATGACCGATCAAATAGCCGCTTTTAAAGCACTGGTGCATCATGAAGCAGCCAGCTCGGAAGTGACTATAAGCTCTTTTTATCAACAGTGGCAAGATGATAACCTGGTGCTGGATAAATGGTTTACGGTGCAGGCGACCGCGCCATATCTTATGGCACATGCATCAGCAGAAAGCAGAGTAAAGCTTCTATTTGAACATAAAGATTTTGATATAAAAAATCCGAATCGGGTGCGTTCTTTATTAGGAGCGTTTTGTTCGAGCAATGCAACCTGTTTTCATGATATTAGTGGTTTTGGTTATACATTACTTGAACAATATATCGAAAAACTGGATGCAATTAATCCGCAAATTGCTTCGCGTTTATGTCTGCCATTAACCCGCTGGCAACGCTATAATGAGACGCGACAACTATTAATGAAAGCGGCGCTGAACAGGCTGATTTTGCTGCCAAATCTTTCTAATGATGTATCTGAACTGGTGGAAAAAAGCTTGAAGTAGTGTAACTACTCAGCGTATTATCTCAGTAAGGATGCAGGTT
>CAZYCY010000218.1:0-4672 GCA_964646145.1 uncultured Thiotrichaceae bacterium | reverse complement strand
TTACTTATTTAGAATGCATAGTCGAGACGCACACCGATTTCACGCCGCTCTCCCAATGTGGCTAAGGCATTCGGACCGAACTCATAGGTGAAAAACTCTTCGTCAAACATATTTATAGCATAGGCCGTCAGTTTCGTTTTTTTCCAAGAATACCCGAATTTAGCATCAACCGTGCGATAAGATTCTAACGTGACAAGCGAATCGACTCCGCCTTCAAGCCGAGAAACTGATGAGCTGACGTATTTTGCCGAACCTGCACCAAACCAACCGATCACATCGCCCCAATGAAAACCCAGCGCAATGCTCGTTTCAGGAGCATTCGCAAATGGCAGACCCTCGTAATTTTCTTCACGAATAATAAAGTCCTTGAATTCGGTTCTCAGCAAACCAACTGCAGCATAGATATTCAGCATATTGCTGGCCAAGTAATTGACATCCACCTCCATTCCATAAGACTCAGATTCCCCTGCATTTACAATATAGCCTGAAGCCCCAACACCCGGATCGAAGCGTATTTCAACTTGTTGATCCTGCCAATCCTGATAGAAAACATTCGTGGTAACATCCAACCGATTCTGCAGGAAAGAACCGCGCCACGACAACTCTAAATTACGAGTTTCTTCCGGGTCATATGAATACACGAACCCATCTGTCGAACGAATGCCTGAGCCGCCAGAACGATACCCCTCCTGATAAACTAGGGAGAGCGTATTATTTTCGTTCAGCTGATGTTCAACACCCAGTTTGGGAATAAAGACAAGATCATCGAAAGAAGTGGATATTTCTGAGCTGACGATACCATCTACTGCAAAAAATGCCTCCTGGTTTTTATCAATGTGATCAACGCGACTACCAACAAGAACCCGCCAATCAGGGATAAATTCATAAGAAAGATCACCAAAAAGAGCAAGGTTGATGATATCTGAAGAGTCTGTACTTTGCGTAAAGTTCGCACGCCGAGAGTTGCGCCAGGCATCATTTTTATCCTTGGCGAAATAAGCCCCAGCAACCCACTGCATCGGGCCGGAGTCATAATTAATTCGTACTTCCTGAGTTAAGGTTTGTTCATCAAACGCACCCTGCGTAACCATAGTTTCACCTGATGTTCCTTCGTTTATCGAATTGCGTTCCGTCGTAGACTGGCTCAGTCCTGTCATAGCCGTCAGCACCAGATTGTTGTTGATGTCATGTGTTACTTCCACTCCAAAATTATCTACAGTCGCTGAGCGAGCCTCTTGAAATACCGGTAATGGAACAGGAGACCATGGAGGTGTCAGTTCACCCCAAACATCACCTCGGCGATCATCATAACTGGGTGAGCTCGGATGCCAATTCGGCCCTGCGATGCTATTGTATTCGGGGCTATCAAAAGCATGTGAATAGCTAAACAGAACACGCGTTGCGTCACTGTCGGCTACTGGCAACCAAAGCAACTTACCCCGAATCTGATAGTATTCATCGGTCGAAAAGTCATCAAAACGCGAATATTGTTCATAGCTCGGATAATTCAGGTCGCTATCTTTTTGTGACCATTCACCGCTGATGCGGAAAGCTAGACTGTCGGATATTGCATCGCCAAAAGCCAAGCCAACCTGTTTGCGATTGTTTTCACCAAAGGTCAGCTGGGCACGACCTGAACGCTCAAATTCGGGGTCTTTGGTACGCAGATAGATTGCCCCAGCCAGTGCATTACGACCTGTCAATGTTGATTGCGGACCACGATAAACCTCCAGTTGTTCGGTATCAAAAAGTCCACGTGCTCCCCGCCGAGTACCTGCGACTGTTTGTTGCACCCCATCAATATAAAACGATGCCAACGGTGCACCAGCGCCACCTGGTGTTAAACCTTCAGAGTTGATCCCCCGAATAACAAACCCGCTTTCGGTAAAGTTGCCATCATTCACATTTACCATTCGTTTGAACGCGTCACGCATGGTTTGGTTTACAGGCGATGCCAAATTCTCGTCATTCACAATTGCGATACTGGAAAGTGTGCCCATACCCCGATCCCCATAAACTATAATCGCATCCAGGACGATTGCTTCTTTACTACTACTCGTTGCTTTTAAGGTATAAACCTTTCCTCCTTTGGCAACCACAGCTAAACCAGTATCTTGAATCAATGTAGACAAACCTTGTTTAACAGAAAACTGCCCGTTTAAGCCAGTACTGCTTAGACCATCAGTAAGTGCTGGATCAAACTGAATAGTAATATTGGATTGTGCCGCAAATTGTAATAGTGTATCCGTTAGTGAGCCTGCTGCTATATTGTAAGCCTGAGCTTGCTGGATGCTTGTTGATGTTGTTTCTGCTGCAATGCTCATCACAGGTAGACCAATACTGCCAATGAGCAGGCCACTTAAAATAGCCACTCGTAATTTATTTGCTGTTAATGTCATATTTTATAATCCTCTTAGTCATTTTTTATGATTCTTATAAGCAATGACTGATGAGGTTTTAAAAGGGGACAATTTTTTTCTTTTATAGCAAATTAATTTATTCGAGGATGAATGCTAACCCAATAAGCGGTCTGGTAACGTACCGAAACAGGCAGTGTATCGGGTAATGCAGACAAGATCTGATCGGTATTATTGATCTGAAAAATACCCGAGATCCGTAGCTCCGCCACCGCAGGATCAAAACGCAAAATACCGGGGCGATAACGACTAATTTCTTGAAGAAAATCTTCTAACCGCATATTGCGTGCATAGAAAAAGCCCTTTGACCAAGCATCCACATGCTCCACTATCGGCATTATGCTAGCAATTTTGTCAACTGATAACAGCGTTTGTCGCCCAGCCTGAACTTGTTTACTCGCCGTGCCTGATCGCGTTCTTACTTCAACGATTCCTTCTAAAACAGAGAGTTGAGTCCGTGGTTTGTTGCTCAGTTTTCGAACAATAAAACGCGTACCCAACGGCTGTAATTCACCTTGAGAGGTTTGTACAATGAGCGGTCTTGATCGTGCTAAGAGGTGCGTACGGTCTTTTCCGCTTTCAATCAATATTTCCCCTTGATGCAACACTATTAGACGTTGCTGATCGGTAAATTTTATATCAACAATGGTGTCAGTATTTAAGTGTAGCTGACTGCCATCCGCCAGCGTGGTCTGAAACTGCTGCCCCTTGCTGGTTGAATAATCTGATGACCATGATTGCCAAGCATTTGTACCATACGCAACATAACCTACAGGTGTTGCAATGATTAAAGTCACTAGTGTTTTCAGTGCATTACGTCGGCTTATCCTGATTTTTCGATCTAGAGTTTTCATGCCTGTTTCAGCCGGGATTAAATTGAGTTTTGCCTGAATTTTCTGTACCCGCTGCCAAGCTTGTTCGTGTGCAGGATGCGCTTCGCGCCATTGTTTGCAAGCTTTAATGTCTTCTATGGTCGACTCGCCACTATATAACCGCATCAACCACTGAGCAGCAGCACGGGCAATTTCCTTGCTAATAACATTTTTCTGAAGAGGTGATTGAGCTTGATTCATAGAGATTATTATATGGCTGTTTGACGATTTTTTGCTGCAGCTTCATAAATTACTAAAGGGCACCTCTATGTGTGCTTGCGTCCTCTGCGTGACCTGAACCATATTCAGGTCATTAACCCAGTCATTATGCACTCTTCAAATGCTTTTGCCATATAGCGTTTAACCGTTCGCAAACTAATATTGAGCTCGATTGCAATCTCGGCATAGGTCATGCCTTCAAGTTGTGATAGCAGGAATGCTTTACGGATGGCGGGTCTCATGCTGTCAAAAAGTGCATCTAGCTCTAACAACGCCTCCTGAACAATCAGTTGTTCTTGCGGTGAAGGGATCTCTATCTCAGGAAGTTGAGATAACACCTCCAGGTAGGATTTTTCTAACGATTGACGGCGAAAATAATCACAAACAAGCCGCCCCGCTATTGTCGTTAAATAGGCTTTTGGTGTATGCAACTCTAATGGGGCTTGCTTTCTCATTAACCTAACAAAAACATCCTGACTCAGATCGGCCGCTTGCTCTGGACACCCCAACTTTTTGTATAACCAACCACATAACCAGCCATGATGATCACTATATAACTGGTTAATTTGCTCATGAAGATAAACCTGTAATATATTGTGTTGAGAAACAATCAGACTTGATGGCATTTGTTATTTGATCCCTTTAATGAGTTGCGTGGGTTGAGTTTTTTACCTAAATTCTGCAAGTGATTGCGCGTATAGGGTGTAAGCTCTTGCAGGATTCAGGTTTTAATTGTTTACGCTGAAACTTCCAGTTATTTGGTAGTGGTTTTATCGTGCAACCCTTCAAAATATTTAACAAAGACATCGCGTCAAAGATGTTCAGCCATATACCCACCCTAACTGTTCTTGTAAATTAAGCCATACAACCAGCCAAGTTGGTAACTGTAGAATAGAGTTGACTGCGCAAAGGATAAGGACTTGTGATCAGAAGGTCTTGTTGTGAAACAAACTCATTAAACAACATAGTCATACGCTGTTAAATATTGATCTTAATGTAAATAATTCTCATTATGAATTAAAAAGACGGCCATCGCAACCCGTAGGTTAATCCTAGTACACCATCCAGCTCAAAGTATCGGCCTCAGCAATTCTGAGCTGGCTGGCGTACTAGGAGCTTGTCCGAGAACAGATAACCTACTGCAAATCCCATAAAAGTCATAAA
>CAZYCY010000217.1:0-4689 GCA_964646145.1 uncultured Thiotrichaceae bacterium | reverse complement strand
TCTTGAGTGCGAAGAGTATGTTTCCCCCTATTTAAAATCAGCAGCATTCATCGCATTAAAAGATGTCGATGATTTTATAAAAATACTTAATGGCAAGTATTTTACCGCATGGGATTGTGGCGCTGATTTATCATTTGATATTATTGAGTCTGAGTGGAAGGTGGTTTGTGCTTGAATTAGTAAAATCCGGTGGCTGGTTAATGTTGCCCATCATATTGTGTTCGATTGTTTCATTTTCTATTATTGCGGAGCGTTTCTGGAGTTTGCAACGCGAAAAGGTGTTGCCTGAGCATCTGGTTGCAAGCGTGTGGAATGCAGTGAAGAAGGGCAAACTGATGCGTGCTGATATTGAAGCGTTAAGCAAAGAATCGGCTTTGGGTCAGATATTAAGTGTGGGATTACTTAATCGTAATGAAAGTCGTGGACGTATTAAGGAATGTATCGAAGAGCGTGGGCGTGAAGTGGTGCACGATCTGGAACGTTTCTTAAATACATTGGGTACGATTGCATCAATTTCCCCTTTACTTGGTTTATTAGGCACGGTTATCGGCATGATAAGCGTGTTTGCCGCCATTACCAAACACGGTGTAGGTGATCCGGCAGTATTAGCCGGTGGTATTTCTGAGGCTATGATTACCACCGCTTCTGGTTTAACGGTTGCCATCATCAGCCTGGTTTTTTACCGCTATTTTCGCCGTAAGGTGGATGGTATTGTGGTAATAATGGAGCGTGAGGCCATTAAAATGGTCGATGTATTACACAATAATCGCTGAGAACAATTTATAAATACACACTCATGAATTTACGCCCAGATTATAAAGAAGACAGTGTCGAGGTCAATTTAACACCATTAATTGATGTGGTGTTTCTGCTGCTTATCTTTTTTATGGTATCAACAACTTTCGATCGTCATGCAAAGTTGAAAGTGTCATTACCTGAAGCATCGACTAAAGCAACGCAACAACAAAATTATTCACTGGTTTTATCCATTGATACAAAAGGCAATTATTTTTTGAATGAACGCCAGATTGTTAATCAGCAACTGGGTACTTTAAAACAGGCGATACTGAAAACACTGAGCGAGTATAATATCAATGTCAAAGATGCTTCTCTGATATTAAGAGCTGATGCTAACACTCCGCATCAGTCTGTGGTTAGAGCCATGGATGCTGCTTCACAAATTGGTTTGACTAAATTGTCCATTGCTACAGTGGAAAGCAAATAGAGTGCCTTGCACGGGCATTTTTTCTCTTATTACTATCTCGAAGGTGAGCGATCCTGTTTATCTTTTACTTCATGAACATTGCACTTTTGAAGCACTACGCGTGCAAAGCTCTCAGGTAAATTGTTTTCCAGCTTGCCATATAAAATGTTAGAAAAAAACAACAGGAAAAATAGGGGCGAAACAAGCGGCTATACTCTGTATCGTCGTTTATTATCTTATGCGCTGGTATACAAGGGTATTTTCTTAGTTGCCATCATTGGCATGGTGTTTGTTGCCGCTGCCTCTACCGCTTTTGCTGCTTTAATGAGACCATTGATGGATGCCAGTTTTGTAGAGCGTGATGTAGAAGCTATTAAATGGATTCCGCTGATGATTATCGGCATTTTCCTGATTCGGGTGATCGCTGCCTTTGCTGCCAGTTATGGTATGAGCGTGATTGGTCGTAATGTGATACGCGAATTACGCAAAGAAATGTTTTTTCGTTTGTTGTCCTTGCCCAAGTTTTTTTATGACAAAGCAACCACGGGTGAATTGATCTCAAAGTTTTCTTTTGATGTCGAGCAGGTAGCAAATGCGACGACCACGGCGATTACTGTTTTAATTCGAGATAGTTTAACCGTATTAGGGCTTATTGCCTGGATGTTCTATCTGAATGTTAAGTTGGCATTAATTTTTATAACGGTAGCTCCGATTGTGGCATTTCTTGTTGTGCTTATCTCAAAACGTTTTCGTCGCATCAGTAAAAATATTCAGCATAGCATGGGCAGTGTTTCTCGCATTATCGAAGAGACAGTGAAAGGGCAGCTAGTGGTAAAACTGTTTGGCGGACAAGCCTACGAAGAAAAACAGTTTTCTGTTGCTAATGAAAGCAATCGTCGACAGAATTTACGAATGCAAAAAACACAGGCCTTGAGTTCACCGATAATTCAGCTTCTGGTCGCCTGTTCTTTGGCGCTTATTGTTTATATGGCAACACTGGATAGCATGATAGAAGAAATCAGTGTTGGCACTTTTGTTTCCTTTATTATTGCCATGTCAATGATGTTGCCACCTGTGCGATCGCTAACATCAATTGTAAGTGTTTTACAAAGAGGCATTGCAGCTGCTGAAAGTGTGTTTAATTTTGTTGATATGAAGCCTGAAGTTGATAGAGGTGGTTATCAAAGCGAAACAGTAAAAGGTTTAATCGAGTTCGACAATCTAGACTTTATCTATAATGGCGAGGAAAAGTCTGCACTAAAGGGTATAAATTTAACCATTGCTGCCGGGCAAACCGTGGCATTTGTCGGGCGCTCAGGCAGTGGCAAGTCTACCCTGTTGAATTTATTACCGCGGCTTTATGAAATAGAGAATGGATCAATTCGTCTTGATGGCGTTGATATCAAGGAATACAGTCTTGATAATCTACGTAGTCATATCGCTTATGTGGGTCAGGATGTGACTTTGTTTAATGACACCATCGAACATAATATCGCCTATGGCAGTATGATATCCTGTAGCCAGGAAGATATTGTTGCTGCCACTAAAGCCGCCTATGCCTATGATTTTATTAACGAATCCAGCGACGGCTTGCAGACCATGGTAGGCGAAAGAGGCGTTATGTTGTCGGGTGGGCAACGTCAGAGAATTGCTATTGCCCGCGCACTGTTAAGTAATGCGCCAGTGTTGCTTCTGGATGAAGCAACCTCGGCACTGGATACAGAATCAGAACGATTCATCCAGTCATCACTGGAAGATTTAATGCAAAACCGTACTACACTCATTATCGCGCATCGTCTTTCAACCATTGAAAATGCCGATATTATTGTAGTAATGGATAAGGGGTGCATAGTAGAAAAAGGCTCACATCAGCAATTGCTGACATTGAATGGGCACTATGCTACTTTGCATCAAACGACAATGAAGAATAATGTTGAAGAATGAAACCGTTAGAACATTACTGGTATCAATCAAACATTTCTTCCATTCTGCTGGTCGCAGTATTACTGCCCTTGTCTGCTTTGTATTGTCTTGTCATTAGCGTCAGGCGAAAACTGTACCGACTAAACATAAAAAAAAGTTATTCTGCGCAGGTGCCGGTTGTTGTGATTGGCAATATTGTTGTTGGCGGCAGTGGTAAAACACCATTATTAATTTCACTTTGTGACTATATGACCAGGAATGGTTTCAAGCCGGGAGTAGTAAGCAGGGGATATGGTGGCACTGTGACGGGCATCAAACAGGTGGTCAGCAGCGATAGGGCACAACAGGTTGGTGATGAGCCATTAATGATTTTTCAGCGAAGCAAAGTACCCGTTGTTGTTGGTGGTGATAGGGTCTCTGCAATAAATTATTTACTGACAAACAATCAATGTGACATTGTGTTTTCTGATGATGGTTTGCAGCATTACCGCATGAGAAGGGATGTTGAAATAGCGGTAGTCGATGCTACAGAGAAGTTTGGAAATGGTTTTTGTTTGCCTGCCGGGCCGTTACGTGAGCGAGTATCACGTTTAAAAGAGGTTGATTTGGTTGTTTATAATGAGGTTAAAATAAATAACCAGAATGACTGCTCATACGCGTTACAGGTTGTTGAGCTAAAGCCATTAAATGGTGAATCATTAAATGGTAAAAGCAGCAGAACCTTGTCTTCGTTTAAAAAAAATAAAACCATACACGCTGTTGCCGGGATAGGTCATCCTGTTCGATTTTTTAACCAACTAAACGAAAATGGCTTGAATGTTATAGAACATGCGTTTGCCGACCATCATAAATATCAACAACATGATTTTTCAGATTGGCATACAGACTGTATTATAATGACGGAAAAAGATGCCGTTAAATGCTGCCACTTAACATTGCCTGATGCCTGGGTTGTTATTGTCGATGCAAAGTGGTCAGTTAAACTGGAAGATCATCTTGCATCAACATTGTTACCTTTATTGACAAGCCCTTAGGACTCAGGATTAAATAAGATGCGGAACTTAACGCCGAATTTTTGTTTCAGATTGGATGATCTCAAAAGGCGCATAGTTGCGCTACGCAACGATTTGAGATCATTCAAGCTGGAGCAAAAAGGCAAGTTAAGTTTCGTAAGTTATTTGATCCTGAGTCCTTAGTACGATATTTCCTGATTCACAATGAAAAGAGCACTGCTTAAAATACTGGTATGTCCGTTGTGTAAAGGGCCTCTGCTGTATAAATCTCGAAATAAAGAATTAATTTGCGAAAAAGATAAACTATCATATCCGGTTAGAAATGGAACCCCGGTATTGCTTGCTGCTGATGCAAAGAAGCTCATCCTGAATTCAACTAATAATCTGTAGTATGTCATTTTTACATGCCTATCAGCAAAGCGCACACATTTTGATGATGTGTTGTAACTTCTTAATATGTCGGGGCAGTATCGCATTTTGAGACTAAGTTAAGCTAATATTAATTGTCTCATAAGTAATGGCAGCTTATGCTATAATAATATACATGAG
>CAZYCY010000216.1:0-4703 GCA_964646145.1 uncultured Thiotrichaceae bacterium | reverse complement strand
GAAAAATATGGGAATAATTTTTTGAAGTCAGATTTGGATAGGGTGGGGTAATAGCGTTCTAGAATGAACGCTTACGTTCAGTAAAAGCCATTTGCCGATCTATTATCGGTACGGATCTGGGTACAAGATTTTGTTGACTGGTATAACCGATGGGGTGGTACAAGAATATTTACAGCATCACAGTAACTCATCAAATGATGATAAAGGCATTCGTGCGATAAACCTATGCGCGCAAAAACTCTCAACTTAAAACTGTTTTACTTCACAACCCTAAGCCCGGGACGTTTCGATCCAGGCTTAGATTTGTCCGGCTTAGACGCACCATCATCAGGCGGTGAAGCCGTGCCGTCATCACCAGAAAACATCATACCCTGACCATTTTCCTTTGCGTAAACGGCTAAGACTGCTTCAATCGGGATAAACAACACCATTGGCTGCCCTGAAAAGCGTGCACTAAATGAGATTTCAGCATCACCCAAAGCCAGATCGCTGATTGCCATTGGTGCAATATTAAGAATAATCTTACCGTTTTGAATATGCTGATTCGGTACCTGTACGCCTTCTACTGAAGCATCAACCAACAGATGCGGAGTCAGAGAATTATCAGTAATCCACTGATAAATAGCTCGAACAAGATAGGGGCGACTAGAAGTCATCTGCATAATTGATGGGGTCAGGCTTTAAACTGCAAGTAGAAAACTTTGCACAATACAGGTGTGAAAGAAAAAGGCACTAAAATTTTCCTGATTAGGGCAGAAAATACCGATAACAGCTGGCTATTAACAAGTATTCTAACGAAAAGCAGTAAAATTTTAGCCATTTTTACACGTGAACATATTGTGCGAGAGTCTCAAGGGTACCTCTAAAAATAGAAGTGTGATTTATGGAATGCAGAAAATAGTGCATTTTTTACTCAAAAAAAAGGAAAATAGTAAGCTATTTGACGAAATTTTAAGTGTGGAAAACTGCTGTTTTATGCGTCTCCATCCTTTGGTTCGTAAACGCCACATCCGTGTGGCACTACTCATAAATCGTGCTTCTATTTTTAGAGATGCCCTCAAGTAATATAAAAAATCATAGTAACTACTCAGCGTAATTTTAGAAAAGAACGCAGGTTATTGATTTTTCAGGACGCTGTAAATACGTCCATGTACGCTCTACTGCAACATCCATGTTGCAGATGCCTGAAAAATCAATAACCTGCGCCCTTACCTGAATAATACGCTGAGTAGTTACAAATTATACTGCTTTTAAAAGCACTTTTTACTTGCTGCCTTACAACCTTTACAAACGTAACTCGCGTTCAGATTCTGTCAGGCTTAATATAAAACCTTTCCGTTCAAACAGGCGATCAGCATAGGCATTAATGGCTTTGGCCTCGACAGGTAACTTTATACCATAATGAGGTAAGCGCCAGAGTATAGGTGCGATGCTGGCATCAACCAGGGTAAAGTCTTCGCTAAGAAAAAACGGCGTGACAGAAAACACTTCAGCAACTGAAACAATGCTTTCAGTCAAATCCTTTTTGGCTTTTGCAACAGCTTTTTCACCTTTTGTTTCAATAGTATCAACCAGTGGATACCAGTCATGCTCCACCTGAAACAGCGCCAGACGAGTTTGCGCACGTTGCACGGGACCCACCGGCATTAGTGGCGGATGCGGAAATCGCTCTTCCAGATACTCCATAATAACCCTTGAGTTATATAACACCAGGTCACGGTCAACTAATGTAGGTAAGCTTCCATAAGGGTTTAGGTCAATCAAATCCTCAGGCATTTTTTTAGGATCAACCAAAACCACTTCATGTACAATATCTTTTTCGTTTAAGACAATACGGGCACGATGACACTCAATTGATGTTTCTGTGGTATATAAATTCATAATATTTCCAGTCGAAATGAAAAAACGAGGTGCAGATAAGTAGCTACTCAGCGAGCAATACAATACTCGTCACCAGCACAGTGTGTTTGCGGCATCTGTATCGGCAAATCGCTTAGTGTACGTCTTTCCAGTATTCTTTCTTCAGCGCAAGAGCTAAGCCGAATAGAACCGCCAGGAACAGCAAGACTTTCCAGCCCAGATTACGACGTTTCATCTGTGCTGGTTCAGCCAAATACACCATAAAGTTGGTTAAATCTGCGACAAACAAATTATAATCTTCTTGACTTAACCTACCCGGCTGAATTTGCACCATTTTGTCAAATACTTCCACTTCATGATCTCCATGTATTTCCGTTTTATAGATAGCTTCCTGTGAACCTTGCAAGTACCATAATACATGTGACATAGCGACATCAGGGAACACGGTATTATTAAAGCCAGTGACACTATATGGGTCAACATAATAGCTGCGCAAGAAGGTATAGACCCAATCCGCACCTCTGGCACGTGCTGTTAGTGATAAATCTGGCACCGGTTTACCAAATGCAGCCGTAGCGTATTCGTCGGTCATTGACACTTTCATTAAGTCACCGATTTTAGTCGGCACACCTTTGGCATCACGTGTATGTATCATCATTTCACGCACATCGTCTTCCGACATCTCCAGATCTTTAGCGATACGATTAAAGCGCATAAATTTAGCCCCATGGCAACTGAAGCAGTTATCCGCAAAGGCTTTTGCACCACGCTGTAATGATTCTATATCAAAAATATCAACCGGTGCTTTATATAGCTCTTGATTACCACCACCCGCTGTCGCCAGCACAGGCGCTAACATTACTGCGGTAACAAATAAAATAACTATCTTTTTCATGGCCGTCGTTTTTTTATCGACTATCTTGTTAGCTGCAACTTTCATGATGTCACCCTGTCTGGAACCGGTTTCGTTTTTTCGTTTTTGGAGGTGAAGAACAACACAACAAAAAAAGCAAAGTAACAAAAAGTGGCTAAACGAGACATAATGGTCACAAATTCCGTTGCAGGCTGCAGTGCTGTCCAGCCCAGAACCACGAAACTGAGGCAAAATACAGCCAGATTCACTTTATAGATGGTTCCACGATAACGTATAGATTTTACTTTGCAACGATCCAACCATGGCAGGAAGAACAATATCACAATCGCACCCCCCATCGCACCAACGCCCATTAGTTTATCCGGAACCGCTCGCAAGATTGCGTAGAAAGGGGTGAAATACCAAACTGGCGGAATATGATCAGGTGTGACCATTGGGTTAGAGGCAATAAAGTTTGCATTCTTTAAGAAGTAACCGCCACCCTGAGGGAAATAAAAGACGATAACGCTGAAGAAGAACAGAAACACCACTACACCTACGAAATCTTTTATCGAGTAATAAGGATGGAAAGGAATGCCGTCTAACGGGATACCATTCGCGTCTTTCATTTTTTTGATTTCAATACCATCGGGATTATTAGAACCCACCTCATGCAAGGCAAGAATATGGGCAATCACCAGAAAAATCAGCACCAGCGGTAAGGCAATCACGTGCAACGCGAAGAAACGATTCAAACTGGCATCACCAAGAACGAAATCACCCCGTATCCACAGCGTCAGGCCATCACCGACTACCGGAATCGCACCAAACAGTGAAATAATAACCTGTGCACCCCAATAGGACATTTGACCCCATGGCAACAAATAACCCATGAACGCTTCCGCCATCAGTACCACATAAAGCAGCATGCCAAATATCCATATCAGCTCACGCGGTTTTTTGTAGGAGCCATACAGCAAGGCACGCAGCATGTGCAGGTAAATCACGATAAAAAATGCCGATGCACCGGTTGAATGAATATAACGTATCAACCAGCCGTAAGGTACATCACGCATGATGTGCTCAACAGAATCAAACGCCATGCCAGCATCAGGCTTGTAATGCATAGTCAGAAAAATACCGGAAACAATCTGAATAACTAATACCAACAGCGCCAGAGAGCCGAAGAAATACCAGAAATTGAAATTTTTTGGTGCATAATATTGTGCCAAATGCTCATTCCACATTTTTGTCAGTGGAAAACGTTCATCTACCCATCCAAGTAACTTGCTCATTATGCAATCCCCTCGTCTTCGCCAACAAGAATAACAGTATCACTTAAATATTTATGCGGTGGCACCACCAGGTTAGTCGGTGCGGGCATGCCCCGGAACACACGACCAGCAAGGTCAAAAAATGAACCATGACAGGGACAGAAGAAACCACCCAGCCAGTCCTCGCCTAAACCCTCGGCACCAATTTCAGGTCGAAATACCGGAGAACAACCCAAATGAGTACAGAGACCCACCAAGATTAAAAATTCGGGTTTAATTGAACGATGTGTATTTTGCGCATAAACCGGCTGTTGACCTGCAACCTCCGAAGCGGGATCACTAAGTTTGCCATCAAGTGCCACCAGATCCGCCAGTGTTTTTTCCGAGCGTCTGACAACCCATACTGGCTTGCCCCGCCATTCAACAACCATCAGACGCCCTTCTTCCAGCTTACCAATATTAACTTCTACAGGCGCACCTGCATTTTTCGCTCGTTCACTTGGCATCCATGAGGATAAAAATGGAACCGCGACAAAACCGGCACCTACCGCTGCCATCACCGAAGTGGAAGCAAGCAGAAAACGGCGTCGTTTAGTATCAACAGCCCCTTGATTGGATGTTATGTCAGTAGACATATTGGATATCTCCCAATATTAAATAAAAATTAGTAGTGAAAAATTAAATATTTAATTTTTCTATAACTCTGGCAGCCCAGG
>CAZYCY010000215.1:0-4705 GCA_964646145.1 uncultured Thiotrichaceae bacterium | reverse complement strand
TTAACGAAATGGCAGCATCGGCATTAGGCGAATATGCCAATATATTTACATGAGTCCTAACTCATCCAGTACTTTGCATTCTGATTTAAGCCAGCACTAGTGAGTAGC
Organism: uncultured Thiotrichaceae bacterium; assembly: GCA_964646145.1. Lineage (GTDB taxonomy): Bacteria > Pseudomonadota > Gammaproteobacteria > SZUA-229 > SZUA-229. The sequence continues at coordinate 4,597 of CAZYCY010000215.1, read as the reverse complement.
TACCATGAATTAATGCCTAAATCCTGCAAGTGATTGCGCTATATGTGTGCAAGTACTTGCAGGATTTAGGTAATAGTTCAAACACGAGAAAAACAAATGGAAGATATCAAGTACACAGCCAGGGTGTTAGCCGTACAGGATGACCTTGTGACCATTGAAGGGCTTATGACTGAGAATGGCTCCTCCCCCTTAAAGAAAAACGAAGTCATTTATATTTGCCCTAGCCGAAAAGATAACGGACGACAGGAAAGACTCAAAGCCGAAGTATTAAGAATTAATGGCAATACAGCTGACGCTCAGGTTTTTGAGAGCACCTCCGGTGTTGCTGTTGGCGATCCGGTTGAGCAATCAAATGAGATGTTGTCAGTGAGCCTGGGGCCTGGGTTATTAGGTCAGGTATACGATGGGTTACAAAACCCGCTAGAAAGTCTGGCAGCTGAATATGGCTATTTTTTACCGCGTGGTGTTGAAGCAGACCCACTGGATCGGAAACAAAAGTGGTCCTTTGTCCCCCTGGTTCGTTCCGGCGACCGTTTGCAGGCAGGATCAGTTATAGGTACGGTACAGGAAGGACGATTTACCCATAAAATAATGGTGCCTTTTGCTGAGCCAGGGACAGTTGAAATAACCTGGATTCAGGAAGGCAGTGTCACCATTGAAGATCCGGTAGTCAGAATTCGAAGCGAAGCGGGCAAGGAACGAGCTTTAACTCTGGTTCAAAAATGGCCTGTAAGACAAGCCATACCTAAGAAAATGTTGGATAAACGCATAGCAGAAAGGCTTTATCCAAATAAACCACTGATTACAACCATGCGTTTGATAGATACTTTTTTCCCCATTGCTCTTGGCGGTACAGCTTGTATTCCTGGTCCTTTTGGTGCAGGAAAAACAGTATTACAAAATCTGATTTCCAGGCATTCTGCTGTTGATATCGTAATAATTGTTGCTTGTGGAGAACGCGCCGGAGAAGTAGTAGAAACCATCACTGAATTTCCAAAAATAGCCGATCCGAAAACGGGCGGCGCATTAATGGATCGCACTATTATTATTTGCAATACCTCATCCATGCCCGTAGCAGCTCGTGAAGCATCAATCAATACTGGCTTGACGCTGGGCGAATACTACAGGCAAATGGGTTACGATGTATTACTGATTGCAGACTCTACCTCACGCTGGGCTCAGGCTATGCGTGAAACATCAGGACGCATGGAAGAAATTCCTGGAGAAGAAGCATTTCCCGCCTATCTTGACTCCTCTATTCGGGGGATTTATGAGCGTGCAGGCGTTATTCATACCAATAATGATGACACTGGGAGCCTAACCATGATAGGTACTGTATCTCCTGCTGGCGGTAACTTTGAAGAACCAGTGACCCAGTCAACATTAGGCACAGTAAAGACTTTTCTCGGTCTTAGTGCAGAGCGTGCATACAAGCGTTTTTACCCCTCTGTGGATCCACTGATCTCCTGGTCCCGTTATCTAGAACAGCTTAAACCCTGGTATGAAAAAGAAATCGAGCCTGACTGGATCAAAAAGGTTCAGGAAATGATCGTTTTACTGGAGCAAGGAGATGCTGTATTGCAAATGATGCAGGTAACGGGTGAAGAAGGAGTGACTATTGAAGACTTTATCACCTATCAGAAGTCTCTTTTTCTGGACATGGCATACCTTCAACAGGATGCTTTTGATGCAGTGGATTCATCATGCACACTGGAAAGGCAGAAACTGAGTTTTTCTAAGGTCTATACACTGGTTAATCAGAAATACAACTTCCGTGATAAAAAACAGACCCATGACTATTTCACTCAACTGACGGGTCTATTCAAAAACTTTAATTATGCTGGAGAAAGTTTACCTGAATATTCAGATTTGCTAAACAAAATTGATCAGCTAGCGCAATCAATGAAAGTTTTGCCGAATTAGCACATATCCGTTGCAGGGTTACTAATCCGAAGGCTGAGTGTCGGGTAATCAGCCTTCGGATTAGTAACCCTGCGACTTTGCATCAATTGTTTATCTGCGTTTTTAATCGGATACTCTCTGCTATTTTTTTAAACCATTAACCGCAGCAACCCGTTCCTTTTTAATCTCATTTGCCAGTGCCTGATTCTCAAAACCCAGGTTACGTAGCTCGGTAATATCAATATCTTTTGCTGCTTTGAATGCGCGGCGAAAATAATTGCCTTGCGGCAGTTGCATATTCTCATATCCCGGTCTGCCTCTGGCATCCGCCTCACAGGCTAGCAGAAAGTTTTCGAAACGTTCCGGTTTTCTGAAAGCGTCTAATTGTAGCAGCGTTTTAACCATGGTTTTTGCTTTGAGTTCAAGTGCGCGGTGATAATGCAAATGAAAACGTGCAGTGCGTTCAGCCAGGTCGCGATATTCGTTGGGTATGCGTAACCGTTGGCATACTGCTTTTATAATATCGGCACCTCGCGCCTCATGTGCAATATGGCGTGGCCAGTCTTTTTTTGGTGTAGTACCTTTGCCAAGATCGTGGACTAAAGCGGCGAAACGTACTTGCGGATTTTTGCTGAGCTTGCAGGCTTGCTCCAGCACCAGCATAGTATGAATGCCAGTGTCGATTTCAGGGTGGTGTTGTTCTGGCTGTGGTACGCCCCATAAACAATCAAGCTCAGGCATGATGCGTTTAAGTGCGCCGCAGTCACGTAGAGTCGAGATGAAGGCGGTGGGTGTTTTTTCTGTCAGTGCTTTTTGCATTTCCTGCCAGACACGTTCTGGCACCAATGCATCAACTTCACCGGCAGTTACCATGTTTTTCATTAACTGCATGGTGTCAGTTGCAATGCTAAAACCCAGGTGGGCATAACGTGCCATAAAGCGAGCTATGCGTAATATGCGAACCGGGTCTTCGCTAAAGGCAGCGGAAACATGGCGTAATATTTTATTTTTAATATCATCAATGCCATTGAAAGGATCGATGAACACGCCATTATTATCTTTCGCAATAGCGTTGATGGTCAGGTCGCGGCGTGCCAGATCCTCTTCCAGGCTGACTTTGGCTGAGGCATAAACCTCGAAACCTTTGTAACCAGCAGCTGTTTTTCTTTCCGTTCTGGCCAGTGCGTGTTCTTCTCTGGTTTCAGGGTGTAAAAATACAGGGAAATCCTTACCCACCTGTTGATAACCGGCAGTAATCATGTCAGCAGCAGTGGCGCCGACAACAACCCAGTCTTTCTCAAAGAATGGGTAGTTCAATATTTCATCACGCACCGCACCGCCAACAAGATAGGTTTTCATTTTACCACCTTGTCATACCTGAAAGCCTCTGATCAATCAGCGGTTTTCAGAGTTTAATACAGATTGTGCAGCAGATAATGCAGCACCGGTATTAATATTAGCGCCCATCTCAGCCATTACCGCTTCGAGTGAAGACAAACAAAGGAAAATGTTTTCAGCGCGTGAGCTGTGACCCATTAAACCAATGCGCCAGACTTTTCCTGCCAGTGCGCCCAGACCAGCACCAATTTCGAGATTAAATTCATTTAACAGACGAGAACGAACAGCCGCTTCATCAATACCATCCGGAATGGTCACAGAGTTTAACTGTGGCAGGCGATATTCTTCATCAACAATAAATGAAAGCCCCATGGCTTCCAGTCCAGCACGTAAAGCCAGGTGATTGTTGTAGTGGCGTGCCCATGAATTTTCCAGACCTTCATCCTGCAACATCACCAGAGATTCGTGCAACGCATACAAGGCATTAACCGGTGCGGTGTGATGATAGGCGCGCTTGGCATTGGCTCCCCAGTAACCCATGACTAAATTGGTGTCCAGGAACCAGCTTTGTACTCTGCTTTTGCGGCTGGTGATGACTTTAACTGCACGGTCACTGAAACTTACCGGTGAAATCCCCGGTGTGCAGGACAGGCATTTTTGGCTGCCGGAATAAATTGCATCAATTTCCCAGTCGTCTACTTTTAATTCGCTACCGCCTAATGAGGTTACCGCATCAACCAGTACCAGTGCGCCACTATGGTGAGCGATAGCACTTAGTGTTTCTGCATCGGAGCGTGCGCCAGTTGACGTTTCAGCGTGAACAAAGGCTACCAGTTTTACATCCGGATTGGCTATTAGCGCATCTTCCAGTTTTTGCGGATCGACTGGTTTGCCCCATTCGTCTTCTACCATAATGGCGGTGGCGCCACAGCGTTCGACCACCTCTTTCATACGGCCACCGAATACACCGTTCTGGCAAACAATGGCCTTGTCTCCCTGTTCAAGCAGATTCTGAAAAGTGGCTTCCATGCCAGCAGAACCAGGTGCTGACACCGGGATGGTTAGTTGGTTTTTGGTCTGAAAAGCGTATTGCAGCATAGTCTTTACTTCATCCATCATGCCGACAAAAGCAGGATCGAGGTGGCCGATTGTTGGACGCGCCATGGCACCGGTAACACGCGGATGGACGTCAGAAGGGCCGGGGCCCATTAAGGTGCGTATCGGTGGGTTGAATGAAGTGATGTTCATGGTTTTTGACCTTTGCTTAATACATGTTGGTTATTCAGGAGGGGGGTATTGTGCCAGAAATTATCTGCTTCAACCACATAGTTGCAACATGGCTATGGCTTGTCTCAAG
>CAZYCY010000214.1:0-4710 GCA_964646145.1 uncultured Thiotrichaceae bacterium | reverse complement strand
CGAACATTTGAGGCGAGTAGTGGCACATGGATGTGGCGTTTACGAACCAAAGGATGGAGTAGCACCGCTATTTAACGAAAATGTTCGGAAAAATGGGCAAAAATATCGATTTTGCAGTAGGTTTTTCCATTCTCGGACAAGCTCCTAGGTTAAATTTCGGTTTGGCTTATTTTTTCAGGGAATTTTTCTTTTAATGCCTGTTCAAGCAAAAGTCGTAATTGCTGTTCCAGCTCGGGCATTAGTTGTTTCACAATGTCATCTGCAACGGTTTGTAGCGATGCTGTTGTTTGTGACTCTACTTCGGCTGTGCCCGCTGCTGCGTGAATGGCAGGCTGATCAGCAGTTGATGGTTCAGTTTCTTCTTCATCTGCAATATTGTAGTTAAGCAGTGCTGACTCAATAGTGTCTGTTTTATCTTCGTTTACTTCTACTGGTGCATAAAGCGGCAAACTGTTGCTGTTTTCATCTTTATTGTTTACATTATCCGCCGCGCCGATTTGGGGTTCTGTTTCCGAATATATTGTGCCTTCGATAATGTTTTCAGTGAAAGTTGATTCGTCAATATTACTGATAGAACCCGTAACAATAGGGTCTTCAGTGGTGGAATTGACGGCTTCACTGGTAAATAAATTAAGATTGACCTCGGCGGTATAAGCTTCAGCATCAAGCATTTCATCGCTGTCAATGCTGAGATTAAAATCTATTTTTTCATTGTCACCCACCTCAATAATGTCATCAAGAGTGGGTATTTTTCTTTCATCGAAACCAGCCATTAGCAGTCAACACAACGATCAAGCACATATTGACTCAACAAGCCGACGGGTCTTCCGGTAGCTCCTTTGTGTGAACCTGACTTCCACGCTACACCGGCAATGTCCAGGTGTGCCCAGTGATATTTTTTGGTGAACCGTGACAAGAAGCAGGCAGCGGTTATGGTACCTGCACCTTTACCGCCAATATTTGCAATGTCCGCAAAATTACTTTTTAGTTGTTCTTGATAGTCGTTCCATAAAGGCAATTGCCAGCAGCGGTCACCACTGTCTTTGCCGGCTGACAATAAATCGTTCGCCAAGGGACTGTGGTTACTGAGCAGTCCAGCAGGATGAGCGCCAAGGGCGGTAATGCAAGCACCGGTTAAGGTGGCAATGTCAATCACCACATAAGGCTCGAATTTTTCGGCATAGGTTAAAGCGTCGCATAATACGAGCCGACCTTCAGCATCGGTGTTTAATATTTCAATAGTCTGTCCCGACATGCTGGTGACAACATCACCAGGTCGTGTAGCAATGCCATCGGGCATGTTTTCGACCGCAGGAATTATACCTATTATGTTAACCGGTAACAGCATTTCGGCACAGGCACTGACCACGCCAAAAACACTGGCACCGCCACACATATCATATTTCATTTCATCCATAGCCGCACCTGCTTTCAGACTGATGCCACCAGAGTCGAAGGTGACGCCTTTGCCAACAAAAACAATGGGGGCCTGTTTTTTATCGCCAGCCATGTATTCCATGATGATTAATTTGGCGGGTTGACGACTCCCTTTGGATACGGACAATAATGAGCCCATGCCGAGCTTTTCCATGTCTTTTTCTTCAAGTACTGTGGTTTTTACTTTTTTATGGTGTTTTGCCAGTATGTCAGCCTGTTTTGCCAGGTAATCCGGCGTGCAAATATTGCCTGGCATGTTTCCCAGGTCTTTTGCCAGATGAATACCGGCAGAAATGGCCATGCCCTTGCGCACGGCTTTTTCCCCCTGCATTAACTGACCGCGCCCGTTGACGCTAAAAATAAATTTTCTTAGTGGGCGACGGGATTCTTTTTTCTCGGATTTTAGCTGATTAAACTCATATAAAGCCTCATCAATGGCTTCAATAGAGTGCTGAATTTTCCAGTTTATCTCTTTACGTTTCACCGGCAATTCGGTGAGGTACGAAGCAATTTCGGTGGCACCGCTTGCCTGCAATCTTTTTACCATGGCGTGATTTATTTTGTAAAAAGTGGCAACATCAATATTTTTCTCTTTGCCGCAGCCAATCAGTAAAATACGATCACATAAGGTGTTTTCAATATTATGCAATAACAGGCAATTACCTAAATCACCTTCAATTTCACCACGACGGATCAGGTTGGAGATATAGCCATTGCTGGCTTTATCAATAATCCTGGCAGAAGGTGAGAGTTTTCTTGATGCGTATATTGGAACGACAACACAACCGATACGTTGTTTTTCGGGGTTGCCACTTTTGACTGAGTACTCCATTAGAGCTCCGTAAGTTATATTTAATGCATTATTGTAGATTGTATGTAATTTATTGCGCTGAGGGTAGTAGTGTTGTTTATTTTTTTTGATACATTCGGCTTAATATTAAGCCGTATCCTTTTCATCGAATTGAGTAATATCTCCTGATTAATTGTCGCTTGTTAAACTTTTCAGGCTAAACTTCGTCAATACTAATTCCCTCATGCTCAGTGTGTGAAGCAGAGAAAAAACACAATACACAATGAAACTAACAATAATTGATAAATATATTGCAAAAGAATTACTGACCGTGTTTGTGTCCGTTTACTTCGTGTTGCTGATTATTGTGCTGAGTACACAAGTGGTACATTTGTTAGGGTGGGTTGCAGAGGGTGTTATACCAATCACCATATTTCTTCCCTATGTGATTAACAGCCTTTTTGAATTTAGTGTGATCTTGATCCCACTTAGCTTGTTAATGGGTATTCTTCTTGCATTTGGTCGGCTTTATAGCGACAGTGAAATGGCCGCGATAATGTCAGCCGGTATCGGTCCGCTGCAGTGCTACCGTCCACTTATGTTAATTGCCGTTCCCGCAACGTTTTTATTGTTTGCGCTGCTTGCCTGGGTACAACCAGAAATTAACCATCAACGCGTACTACTGCGTGCAGAAGTTCTCAGTCAATCGCAGCTTGATATTTTATCAGTAGGTCAATTTAATCGCGTTGGCAAAGATGGTGGCGTATTGTTTTTAGAGTCAAGAAATAAAAGCAACAGTAAGGAGGAAAATAATCAACTTGGTAAAATGTTTTTTCAGCAACATCGTGAAGACACAGGTCATGTTGATTTAGCTGAAGGCATCAGCAGTTTCTATAACGAAGAAGGTCGCCGTTATATGGTGATGCATAATGGTATTCATTATGCTGGCAACGCAGGTGAAGCTGATTTCAAGATTATAAAATACAAAGACTATGGTGTGCATATTGATCGAAAACAGATTGCTGCACCGCGATCGGAAAAATCTAAAAGCATTACCGAGCTTTGGTCATCAACAAACCCAAGATATCAGGCTGAGTTGCAATGGCGATTTACCCTGCCGCTGGCAACAATTATTGTTGCCTTCATGGCGTTACCGTTAAGTCAAACTAATCCGCGTAGCGGGCGTTACGCCAAACTCGCGGTCGCATTGATTGTCTATCTTTTGTACTCCAACCTTCTTGGGGTTGGAAAAACCTGGATTGTACAGGAGAGAGTACCCGTATGGGTTGGCACCTGGTGGGTACATATCATTGCCATCGCCTTCACGCTAATGCTGTTCAAACAAAAAGGTTATCTGAGTGGTTTAAGGCGTAGCCCAGCTAAAAAGGTATCCACTGTTGGTTCTTGATCGTTATATAGCAAAAACAGTCATTACAGGCTGCATACTTGCTGCTTTTGTGATGTTGTCAATATTCGCTTTTGTTGATTTTATTAATCAGTTAGATGATGTTGGTAAAGGTAATTTCGGCGTATTACAAGCGCTTGTCTATATTTTATTGCGTTTGCCACAACGTCTATATGAGTTATCGCCGTCAATTTTATTGTTAGGTGGTATTTTGTCATTAGGCACACTAGCGGCAAACTCTGAATTGATCGTGATGCGTGCATCGGGCATTTCAGTTATGCGCATTACTCGTTCAGTTTTACAAACTGGATTATTTCTTGCCATTCTGGTTGCTTTGCTGGGTGAATTTATTGTGCCATCAGCTAGCAGGGATGCAATAATATATCGCGCTCAGGCAATAGAGGAAAAACTTATTGTTGGTGGTGCTCAAGATATCTGGGTGCGTGATGGCAATCGTTATATCAATGTAAAAAAAATATTACCGAATCGTCAATTGCATCACGTATATCTTTATGAGCAGGACGAAAATCGGCAATTAATTTCAATAAGTTATGCAGAACGGGCGCAATATATTAATCAGCAGTGGGTGCTGGACAATGTTAAGCGTTCAGAATTATCCACTTCGGGAGTCATAGTCTCCTATGAAAAGCAGATGATATTTGAACGGCTTATTTTATTAGAACTGTTTACCGTGCTTGAACTTGAAGCCCAGGATATGTCAGCCAGAGAATTGCTGATCTATAGCCAATATTTACAGGATAACAACCTGGATAGTAGTAAGTACTTGCTGTCATTCTGGATAAAAATATTTACCCCGCTAACCTGTCTGGTGATGTTGATGATAGCCATGCCTATCGTGTTTGCAACGACTCCGCGTAGCGGGGGCGCTGGTCAGCGTATTGTACTGGCGATAGTTATTGGTGTTGTTTATTTTGTGCTTAATCGTTCGGTTAATTATCTAGGCATGGCCATTAATGTGGCACCTTTACTCAGTGCCTCCGCACCATTAATTCTGGTAACGATGATTAGTTTGTATTTTTTGAGAAAAGTAAATTAATCGAGACGCCCTGGCCTGAAT
>CAZYCY010000213.1:0-4716 GCA_964646145.1 uncultured Thiotrichaceae bacterium | reverse complement strand
TGCCCGATATTATTACCGAACGGGCTGCGATTGCCACGGGTTATTGAGAAGCTACGAACTATCAAGGAAGTCGCCTATGACAAACTGTAGCCGAGAATGCCCTTCATTTCCAGCATTAAATCGGCGTAACAATTGAAGCTGATTTCAGGCGCGGCGTAGTGCCCGTTCTTCCAGCGCCGCTATTCTATCTTCGATAGGAGGGTGCGATGAAAATAATGCCATAATGCCGCCTTTATCGTTAATACCAAAAGCTGCCATTTGTTCGGGCAGGGCTTCGGGTTCGACCTGACCAAGGCGTTTAAGGGCATTAATCATATTCTGGTGTCCAGCTAAATCGGCGCCGCCGGTGTCGGCAACAAATTCACGTTTTCTTGAGAAATACATCACAATAGTTGAGGCTAATACGGATAAAATTACCTGCGATATCATCACCGTTACAAAATAGCCGATACCATGACCATGAGTGTTTTTTAAGATAACACGGTCGACAATGTGCCCGATAATGCGTGATAAAAACACCACAAAGGTATTCACCACGCCCTGAATCAGCGCCAGTGTTACCATGTCGCCATTGGCTATGTGGCTCATTTCGTGACCGACCACCGCTTCAACTTCGCCTTGTGACATGTTATCCAGCAAACCTTGAGATACCGCCATCAGAGAGTTGTTTTTACTGGCACCAGTGGCAAAGGCATTCATCGCTGTTGAGGGAAAAATAGCCACTTCAGGCATTTTTATGCCGACAATTTTTGCCTGTTTTTCAACGGTATTCATCAGCCGTTTTTCTATATTGCTGCTCGGGTTGGTAATCACCACCGCGCCCGTCATGCGTTTTGCCATCCATTTGGATATCAATAAAGAAATGATGGCGCCACCAAAACCAATCACACCCGAAAGGATGACGAGTGCCTGTATATTAAGGTCTGATCCATTCGCCGCTAATATGCTGTCAACGCCTAAAAGTCTTAAAGTTATACTTAGTACGACCATAATGGCAACATTGGTCATAATAAATAGCATGATTCGTTTCATGGTTTTACCTGTTTATGTATTGAAATCGTTGTATGAGTTTCTGCTCGATGATTTATCAGCGGGCAGATGGCTAAGTTGATGCAATGTTAGCGTGAGTGTGGGAATTAATTAATTCGAATATTTAAAGTATTAACATCGCATTTTACGAAGTTTGTCATGTGCAGGGCAGGCAAATCTGCTATCACAGCTGCTATGTGCGTGAAGTGCAAGCTCCGCCATTTTTAAAAACACTCGAACTTTTCTCTGATATTTTTGTGAATATTAATCAGGTTGGTTTTGTTTTCTGTGGGCAGAGTTTCCAGGCAGTCTATTTTTTTGTCGTAATCGTCTGTGACGCTTAACAGATGCCCAACTGAATTTTGTAGATCTGCTTTACTGAGACCAAGATTTTTTCTAAAACGCGTATAGGCCTGTTTAAAGTTAATGATTTCGTCGTTAACGTGCTCGCCATAACCGCCAAACCCCATGCCGGTGGGAAACAGTGCGTTATGAATTGAGTATGCCCGCATTGGCACTGGATCATATACCGGGCTAAATGATAGTTTGCCTTGTTGTTCTATAATCGAAAGATTCTCCAGATGTAAATCACCGTTTCCCATCAGCATAGCGAGTATTAATCGGTCCAGTAAATGTTTCTTTGCCACTTTTCGGTCGCTTATGATTTGAATATCAGGGTTGTCAATGGCAGCGCCGATATGGTCATAAGTTGTACTGTAATGGTTGGTGATTTTATTGCTACCTGATGCCAGTACAGAATAAATGGATTCCATGAAAACTGTGCTGCCATTTGCAGCGCGGTCAAAGCGTTCAATCGCAATTGCATGTAAGTTTTTTACTTTAACTGACCAGAAACGTGGTACATCAAATCCGGCTTCTTTATGAACCGCTAAACCCAACGCTTCCAGTTCGATGACGCCGGGGTATTGAGCAGAATTTTCCAGTTTAAGTAAAATATCAGTACGACCGGTATCGCCAAATCGTGTTGGTAATCCAATACGCCCGTCCCAGCCATGACGATCTATCGATAGTGGCAGTTTTGGCATGGCACCACCTACCGTTGGTGTTGGACCCAGGACATCAATCAGTACATCGGCATCCTCATCAAACCATGTCATGAACTGGTTTAAGCTAAAGCCAAACTTATCATCCAGTTCAATCAGCCCTTGTTTTGAGGGTGTTGAGTACCATTGGTTTGCCGCGTTATCACTTTCAAATACGTCTACATGCCCAATGGCACCATGACCGGCATGGATAAGAATGTGCCAGTCGGTGTCGAAACCGGGTTCGGGTTTTACATTGATTTTTTCAAGGTACTTCAGTAGCAGTGCGCGTTGAAAGTTGCGCCCTTCACGTGATGGTAGCAGTGATTTTATCGGTGGATGAAAATCAAAATATGCATTGCGTTGTCGTACAATCGTACTGGTAAAGACAGCGGGCGGGTAGACCAGTCCTAATCCTCGTAAGCCAGTTTTATGGTACTCTGTTTCATAGGTGAAACGCGATTCTCGATCCGTCACCACTAAAGTGCCCATTTTCACGGGCTGGCTACCCAGGCGGGTCCAGATGACGGCGTTACGATCTTGCATTGTTGTTCCTAAAAGAGCTGGCCTTTTCTTACCAGCTCAGGCAGGTCGGTTTTATCATCTACCCAGACTAATTTTTTCCCAACGCTTCTACCCAGCTCTTGCAGGGTAGAGAATTTTGCATCGTTGGCTTTTTTGAGGCGGGATAAAGCCACCTCGTCCAGGGAGGAGATTTCCGCCAGGTCTTTTTGTGTCAGCCCCTGCGCTTTCGCTGCATCAAGTGCTTCGGTGACCAATTTGTGTAGTTTTATATTCATGGATTATCTTTAATGATAATTAAGTCTTTATTTAATCAAAAATTAACACAAAAAGCAATTCATCTGGTTATCACACATGATAATAGTTTGTTGAATATTAGCTTTAATTATCATAAATGATAATTATTTAATGCCTATCAGCAAAGCGCACACATTTTGATGATGTGTTGCAGCTTCTCAATAAGTCGGGGCAGTATTCGCATTTTGAGACTAAGCTAAGCTAATACAACGTCATTCCGGCTAAAAGACTGCCAGAATGACGATATTCCCAAATTTTATAGCTAACTTACTAGCATTGATGTTGCCCAGCTTATTGAGAAGTTACAATGTGTATGCTTTGCTGATAGGCATGCAGGATTTGCTTTAACTGGATGCTATGTTGACCGGCATCAGTTACCATTACTGAGCTGGAAGAGCTTGTTGTAGATATATTCTTGAGTGCGAAGAGTATATTAAGCTAAATTACACAATATTAGGAGACAGATATGTCCACTAAAATAATCATCGATGCATTTGAAACTATTGCATGTCAGCATTGCAGTAAAGAGTTTGCTTTACAGGAGGGCATAACCAGCCAATTGATAGAGCGCTATGAGAGTGAGTATAAATCAACACTTGAACAGGAACGCGAAAAGCTTCAGAAAATCACCCTTAAAGATGCGCAAAGAGCCGCTGCAGAAAAATATGATGACAAAATACAGCAATTAACAGACGCATTGAACGATAGTCAGGCAGCAGAAAATAAAGCAAAAAAAGCTATCGAACAAGCTAAGCATAAAGCCGCTGAAGAAGCGAAGCAGGAGGCTTCCCAGGAAACTGAAATGCTACAGGCGCAGCTTGATAGCAAAGATGAAGCCTTGACTGAAATGCGGGGTAATGAGATTCAGTTGCGCAAAGATAAAGTTGAACTCGAAGATAAGCAGAAATCATTAGAGCTGGAAGTGACTCGTAAAGTTGATGTAGAACGGGTACGCATTAACAGTGAAGTTGCCGAGGAATATAAACTCAAGGAAGCTGAGCTGCAGAAGAAAATTGATGATGCGCAAAAAGCCAATGAAGACATGAAGCGTAAGCTTGAGCAGGGGTCGCAGCAGACACAAGGAGAAGTTCTTGAGCTTGAGCTGGAAGATGCTCTCAAGGATTCTTTCCCTCTGGATTTGATTGATCCTGTTCGCAAAGGTGCCCGTGGTGCGGACGTAATTCAAACTGTGAAATTACGTTCGGGTGCTGTTTGCGGGAAAATTGTGTGGGAGACAAAACGAGCTGAAAATTGGTCAAACAGTTGGATACCAAAATTAAAAGACGATCAGCACCAGGCAGGGGGTGAGATTGCCGTATTGGTTACTACTGCATTTCCTGCAGGCGTGATTGACCATATGTTAATGCATGAAGGTGTCTGGATGGTTAGACCCGAGTTAGCAAAACCGCTGGCAGAGGCTTTACGGACTGTTTTAATCGAATCTCATCGACAGAAAGCAATATCCACAGGAAAATCCGAAAAAATTGAAGCACTGTATGACTATATATGTAGTGCGCAGTTCGCTCAAAAGGTGAGATCTATAGTTGATACCTATCAGCATATGCAGGATGATTTAATAAAGGAAAAAGCCGCCATGCAACGCTTATGGAAAAAACGTGAAGCACAGATTGATCGCATTACTACAAACATGATGGGAATGTGTGGTGAGCTGCAGGGTGTGTCCGGCGCGGCATTGCCACAGTTAGAAGATATTGGCGCTTTGCTTTTAGATGAGGAAAGTTAAATGGTATGGTGGTTTGGGTGCGTATACTAAAGTTTACATGTCTCTGTATTTAACTCAGCACAGTACCGTGGTCAGGTAACT
>CAZYCY010000212.1:0-4786 GCA_964646145.1 uncultured Thiotrichaceae bacterium | reverse complement strand
TTTTTTATATTTCACTTGCTTTACCTGTTGATGAAAATTAATGCTCGGCTAGACTACACATTTTAGTGCAAGGCTTTAGCTGCTACACATTTTTTAGTGGGCATTGATATCTTTTGAATTCACCATGAAGGACATGAAGGCATAAGAGCTTCATGATTTTCATGTGCTTCATGGTGATATTTATCTGGTTTATGATATTCAGTGCCCGGTTAAAGCAAAACGACTTTCAGTCGTTGTTTAGAGCAACCTATGGACTTTCAGTCCATAGTGGTTGAGTTCATAACAACTCCTTGGCCAGAATAATCGCATCCTCCCGTCTGTTATTATTTGCTGGGTAATATGCTTTTCTCACGCCCAATTCGTGAAAGCCTTCCGACTTGTACAGTTGTTGCGCTGCAGTGTTTGAACGGCGTACTTCAAGCAATACCATATCAACATCGGTTTGTTTTGACTTTTTAAGTATGTGGTGCAATAAGTAACGCCCCAGTCCTTTTTTCTGATAATCAGGGTCGATGCAAATATTCAGGATATGCGCTTCACCCGCTGACAACATCACGATACCGTAACCAACGATTTCTTTATCCAGCGTCATCACCCAGGCGTGATAACCTACACGTAGACAGTCACGAAAAATACCCGCTGTCCAGGGATGTGGGTAAGCTTTTTTTTCAACAGTAATAACCGATTTCAAATCGGTATAAGCCATGGTGCGCAGCTCGATTAGCGCACTCATTTCTGCATTTATATTCTGCTGATTGACTGCCATGCGCTGTTATTAACTACTCGATGCAAGCATTTTCTGTAACTGTTGTAAATCTGTCCAGGCTTTCCGCTTGTGCGCCGGTTGCTGTAGAAGCTCCTGTGGTGAATAACTGGCAAACACTGGCAGCGATTCTATTTCAAATTGTGGCGTTGCATTCATCGTTCGAAAATCATCTAAAGAGTAGTGGCACATGGATGTGCCGTTTACGGACCTAAGGATGGACTGGTTTGTTTGTAACAAATAACGAATTGTGGTTTCACCTAGAACAATTAAATGTTTTGGCTGCACTAACCGGATTTGCTGTTTTAGTTGAACAAGACATTGCTTGATTTCTTCAGATGAAATTGCATCACTCAACGGCTCTTTGCATGTTAATAATGAAGTAATATAAATATCGTCAAGGGTGACATGAATGGCGGCCAGCATTTTAGTGAACAGGGTATTCGCTTCTTCGCCACCGATATAAGCAGCCACTTGGTCATCACTGTTAGCCAAAGCCGGAAAAACAAACATCAATTCTGCCGACTGATTACCACGACCAATGACGAGCTGCTTGCTGGTGATAGAAAGCAGATCTTTATCACTTTGCAAAGTAGCCGCTTCAGGCTGTTGCAGGTTATTATCACTGTCAATAATACCCGCTGCAACAGCACCCTCTGTTAACACCACTGTGTTGCTTTTACTGCACAACTGCCAACACTGTACGCCCATAACATCGAGGTAATAACGGCGCATATTTTCTGCAGAAGTGGTCATGGATTACACATCACCCAATTGTGGGTGCGCTCGATCATCGATTTTTTCCAGCTTGTTCAGTGCGTTAATGTAAGCGTTAGCCGAGGCAATAACGATATCGGTATCCGCGCCCTGACCGCTGACGATACGACCGGCTTTATCCAGCCTTACGGTGACTTCGCCCTGTGCATCGGTGCCACTGGTAATATTATTGACGGAATAAAGCTGTAGCTGGGTATCACTGTTTGCCACGCTTTCAATTGCTCTAAACGAGGCATCGACCGGACCACCACCGCTGGCATTTGCACTCACTTCATTACCACCAATTTCCAGTACTATTGTTGCTGTCGGGGTTTCTCCCGTTTCCGAACACACTCGCAGGCTGACCAATTTGTAATGCTCGTTTTCTATGCTCCAGTTAGTGTCTGCTACCAGAGCACGTAAATCTTCATCAAAAATCTCGTGCTTTTTATCAGCAAGCTCTTTAAATCGGGAAAAGGTTTCATTTAATTCCTGTTCGGAATCAAACTCGATGTTCAGCTCTTTTAAGCGACTGCGAAAAGCGTTACGACCGGAATGCTTGCCCAGCACCATTCGATTATCCGACCAGCCTACATCCTGCGCGCGCATGATTTCGTATGTCTCGCGACTCTTTAAAATACCGTCCTGATGAATGCCAGATTCATGCGCAAAGGCATTGGCACCGACAATGGCTTTATTGGGCTGTACCGGAAAACCGGTAATGCCCGAGACCAATTTTGAACAGGGTACGATTTGTGTGGTATCAAGCCGGGTATCACAGGCAAAAATATCCTGGCGGGTACGCACGGCCATGACAATTTCTTCCAGTGAGGCATTGCCAGCACGCTCACCCAAGCCATTAATGGTGCATTCAACCTGGCGCGCACCATTTAATATTGCTGCCAGAGAATTACCGACTGCCAGACCTAAATCGTTATGGCAATGCACCGAGAAGACGACTTTATCCGAATTTGGAATGCGCTCTAACAAGGTGCGGATTAATTCACCGAATTGAAATGGAATGTTATAGCCCACCGTGTCTGGAATATTAATGGTGGTGGCACCAGCATCGATCACCGCTTCTATAATGCGGCATAAAAAATCGGTTTCTGAGCGACCGGCATCTTCCGGCGAGAACTCCACATTGTCGGTAAAGCGTCTGGCGATTTTTACCGAAGCAACTGCCTGCGCCAGTACATCATCCGGCTGCATACGCAGTTTCATTTTCATGTGAATGGGCGAGGTAGCAATAAAAGTATGGATACGCGAGGATACTGCCGGTTTTAACGCTTCGCCTGCGCGCACTATGTCTTTTTCCAGTGCACGCGCCAGCCCACAAACGGTACTGTCTTTAACAGCAGAGGCAACCGCTTTCACCGATTCAAAGTCACCAGGACTGGCAACAGGAAAACCGGCCTCAATAATATCAACCTGCATTGTCTCCAGTGCTTTGGCAATACGGACTTTTTCGTCTTTTGTCATGGAAGCACCGGGGCTCTGCTCACCATCACGCAAGGTGGTATCAAAAATGATTAATTGTTCTTTACTCATGACCTGACCTTCAAATCAAAATTTTTATGGGTATTAGTATTTGTGGTCGCGTATTCTCCTCGCCAGGAATCATTTAGTCGCCCTAAGGCAGGAGTAAAAGTGGTAAAGAGGCAGACAGGAAAATTGATGCTGATGCAGAAGAAATGCAGGCAACAGGATTGAATTGTGACATGTAAATGTTCATAGCCAAGTTAACTATAACGATAAGTCATAAAATTTACAAGCAAAAAGAAATGTTTGCCATGAAGTGTTATAAAACAGATGCTTGGAAGCCCGTATGGTAACTTCTCAATAAGTCGGGGCAGTCTATCATTTTGAGGCACGCCGTAAATACATCCCCATGTTTACCAAAGCGGGGCTTGACGGTAGCATCCATGCTACCGACAGTCTCAAAACGATAGACTGCCCCGACTTATTGAGAAGTTACACCGTCTGATAATACTCGTTACGGGCAGAGTCTCTGTTTAAATTTATGATTGAGTTTTAAATTGACGAGAATGCGCTATACTAAAATTCTAACAGATGTACCATTCATGATTAATAAAATACTTTTACTGCAGAATTACATTCGCGTCATACATAACAACCGTTTATTCGAGTTTTCGGTTATCGCCATTATTCTTTTTTCGGCGCTATTAATTGGCGTTAAAACTTATGATTTTGATCCGGTTTTTATCCGTTTTTTAGCATTTTTTGATGTTGCTATTACGATTTTTTTTCTACTTGAAATTGCTTTGCGTTTCATCGCCTGCCAGGATAAAAAGCGATTTTTCAATAGTGCCTGGAATATTTTTGACACCCTGATTGTCACCGTCAGTCTGTTACCCTTTGATGAAAGTGAATTTGTATTTTTAGCCCGTTTAATTCGTGTGTTCCGGGTGTTGCGCCTGGTATCCGTTGTTCCGGAACTTAGAGTATTGGTTAATGCGTTAATAAAGTCATTACCTTCTATGGCTTATGTTCTTTTACTGATGTTCATCCTGTTCTATATGTATGCCGCTGTTGGTAGTCTTTTGTTTGAGCACATTAACCCGGTACTGTGGGGTAATATTGCCATCTCGATGTTAACCTTGTTCCGTGTCGTCACCTTTGAAGACTGGACTGACGTCATGTATGAAACCATGGCTGTTTACCCACTCTCATGGGCATATTATTTATCATTCATCTTTTTTAATGCTTTTGTCTTTTTAAATATGATGATCGGTATCGTCATCGAAAAAATGCAGACAGAGAATGGTCTGGATAAGGCATCAGAACAGGCTAAAGAAGTTAAAGATACGCATAATTTGTTACAGGGTATTAGTAACCGTCTCGATAAAATAGAGAAAAAAATAGAGTAGCCACTTTCTGATGAATAAAGTACTCCTGCTACAGGACTATGTTCGCGTCTTACACCACAACCGTTTATTTGATATTTCGGTTATTTCCATTATTCTCTTATCGTGCTTATTAATTGGCGTTAAAACCTTTGGCCATAGTCCGTTTTTTTCCCAAACTTTACCATTTTTTGATACTGCGATTACGGTTTTTTTCCTGACTGAAATCAGCTTGCGTTTCATCTCCTGTCTGGATAAAAAAAGATTCTTCCATAATGTCTGGAATGTTTTTGATACCTTGATTGTCATCGCCAGCCTGCTGCCCTTCGATGAAAGTGAATACGTATTTTTAGCCCGTTTAATTCGTGTCTTCAAGGTATTGCGTCTGGTATCCTTTATC
>CAZYCY010000211.1:0-4787 GCA_964646145.1 uncultured Thiotrichaceae bacterium | reverse complement strand
GGTTATATAAAATAAAGACAGAGGTCACTGTAATGCTATATATCATGCGTCATTCTGCATATTTTTAGCAGGAATGATGCGGTGTTTATTAACTATTTATAATGTGGCTGAAGTTCGTAACTAATCAGGAAATTTAATGACCACTAAAACCTGGATCAAAGGCAAAGATGCTGCTCTGGAAGAAACCATTGCTTCCATGCTGGACAAACTAAAAGCCTTGAACATAAACATTGAAGAAGCCTCCTGGCTAAACCCGGTACCCAATGTTTACTCTGTCCACATCCGCGATAAAGAATGCGGTTTAATGTTTACTAATGGCAAAGGCAGCACAAAAAAATCCTGCCTTGCCAGCGCATTGGGTGAATATTTTGAGCGTTTAAGCTGTAATTATTTTTTTGCCGATTTTTATTTGGGTGAAAACTTTTCCAGTAGTGAATTTGTTCACTATCCAAATGAACGCTGGTTTACAAACGCCAGTAGCGACAACGATAACATTCCCGATGGCTTGCTCGATGAGAAACTGTGGAATTATTACGACCCGGATAAAGAACTGAGCGCAGCAAAAATCTTTGACACCAATTCCGGCACTGGCGAGCGCGGTATTTGTGCCTGCCCTTATCAACGTCAAAGCGATGCTAAAGACATCTGGTTTCCAATTAACATCATTGGCAATTCCTACGTCAGCAACGGCATGTCCGCTGGCAACAGCAAAAACGAAGCTCGCGTGCAAAGTCTGTCAGAAATTTTTGAACGTTATATAAAAAACAAAATTATTGCTGAAGGCATCTGCCTGCCCCAAGTGCCGGATGCGGTATTGCAACGCTATCCGAAAATCACCGCAGCCATCGACAAGCTGGAACAACATGGCTACCACCTACGTATTGCCGATGCCTCTTTAGGTGGGCGTTATCCGGTTTTGAGTGTCACTTTAATCAATCCAAAAAATGCTACCGTATTCGCTTCCTTCGGCGCACATCCCAGCTTTGAAGTTGCCTTGGAGCGTACCGTTACCGAACTGTTGCAGGGGCGCGACCTGAATCAGCTTGATGGTTTTCAAGCGCCCAGTTTTAATCTGGATGAAGTAGCGGACCAGCATAATCTTGAAACCCACTTTATTGACTCCAGCGGTTTGATTGCTTTCAATTTTTTCAAAAACAAGGCAGATTATGAATTTACTGACTGGGATCATGACGCAAACACCAGCGATGAGTTCGGCTACCTTTGTAATATTATCCATGACCTGGATTTTGATGTATATATCGCCGACTATGAGCATCTGAATGTTTATTGCTGTCGCATCATCGTACCTGGCATGTCGGACATTTACCCAGTTGATGATCTGCTCTGGAACAATAACAACGAAGGCGCTTTATTTCGCGAAGAGATACTATCATTAAAAAATCTTGATAAAACACATTGGCAATCCATTCTCGATCGTCTGCAACAAGGCGGTTACAATGATTACCAGCGAGTAGCCGAATTCATTGGCATTGCACCCGACCCCGGTACTACCTGGGCAACACTGCGCATTGGTGAGCTGAAAGCCATGTTATGCCTCGCCTTAAAAAATGACGAAGCCACTGAGTGGGTTAGCTGGTGTTTGCATATAGACCAGCTGGATAATGATGGCGCACGTTTTTATTTATGCCTGCAAACCCTGCTTGAAATGGACAGCAATGAAAAACGGCAATTTGCTGATTACAAGGATAGCTTTGCCTTAATGTTTGATGAAACCACACTAGCCAATTGTTTAGCGGTTATTTCCGGCAAGCAAAACTTTTTTGGTTTACACAGCCCGGGGTTAAGTCTTGACGGTTTTAACATGCACAATAAACTGCTTGAAGGCTACCGGAAACTTCATTTAGCCAAACAAAACAACTGGAAATAAATCATTATGGACTGAAAGTTGTTTTTCCATAACTGGGCACTGAATATTATAAGCCAGATAAATATCACCATGAAGGACATGAAGATTTTATGCCTTCATGCGCTTCATGGTGAATTGAAAACATATCAATGCCCACTAAAAAATGTGCCACAGCTAAAGCCTTGCACTAAAGCGCATAGTTTTGACTAATGCAGCACTACAATGGCGACCTAAGACCACTCAACAACCACCAGCTAAAGCTGGTGGGTTAGTATTATGGACTAAAGTCCGGATACGGGTCATATAGACTCGTTTATTCATCCGCCTTGACAGCTTATGAACAATGAAAACTGATTTTCCTCGTTCCCTTAGTATTAGTATGAGAACTTATGTCTTGTAAAACCTTCATGCACTTTATGTACTTCATGGTAAAACTCTTTAATATTTTTTACCATGAAGTACATAAAGTGCATGAAGGAAAAATATAGATTTCAACGCAAACACAGCAAACAGCAATATTAGTAACATGAACAATTTATGTATGGCAGATAAATCTGACCGCCTAAAGGCGGTAGTTTTAACCTTACGAATGGAAAGTAAACCAACACACTTATGCTTAAATTTTTTGCAAATACTATTTTAAAACTGAGTGGCTGGCAAATTGATATCGTGCTGCCTCAGCAAAAAAAATACATTCTTATCGCAGCGCCGCATACCAGCAACTGGGATTTCCCACTTGCCTTACTTTGTTTCTGGACTCTGGATTTAAAAATTCACTGGGTGGCGAAAATACAGATGTTTCGTGGTCCGCTGCATTATCTGTTTACCGCTTTAGGCGGCATACCGGTTGATCGAAAAGCTTCCGCTGATTTTATTAATCAAGTTGTAGACAAATTTTATCATGCTGATGAAATGACTCTGGCCATTGCACCCGAAGGCACGCGCTCAAAAACCACGTACTGGAAAAGTGGTTTTTACCGCATCGCCTTGGCAGCTAAGGTACCGATTTGTTTCGGCTATGTAGATTATGCCAGTAAAACGCTTGGCTTTAAGCAGATGCTTTATCCCAGTGGGGAGATAAAATCTGACATGAAAACCATTGCCGGTTTCTACCAAAACATACAAGGCAAACGACCACAAAATCAGGGGGTCGTGCAAGTCAGGAACCCCATTATTAAGCCAGAGTGAAGCCATTAGTCACCGTCAGCAAAATTAACACCCAGCGAAACTCTAAGACCGTCAGCAACTTCTCGCTTGAAATTGCCATCAAGCCGACCAATGGCGGTTTCCAGTTCACTGCGGTTTTCAGCCGCTGCTGCCCGTTGAGCCGCTCTCAGGTTAAAGCGAACACTGCTTGCCTTATTATCAAAACCGTTGGCTGACATTTGATCGAAAAAACCAAAACTGCCTGCATTTGCACCTTCTAATACCACTTCGATTTCAGCCAGTGTGGCAGAAATATTTTGATAAAAATAACCCGCGATTTGTGCGTCCATAATCGCTGCAAGCTTACGCTTTTGTAGGTAATCAAGGTGTTTCTGAATGGTAATGATTAAAGCCACAACCGACTTTTTTCCGTCTTCAAGTTCGTTGTTGAGTAAAATGGTTTTAAAGGCTTTGCCGGTTTCTAAATATTCCACTCGCCAACCGAGTTCAACTTCTAGCGCAGTGCGTACTAGCAACTGCGACATGCCGATCAGATATTCACATTTTCTAGCACCGATACCGGCTGCCTGATAATCGCTGACAATATTGACCAAGTCCGTCGAGTTGCTTATGCTGTCTTCAAAAATCAGCACCTCAAGCGCCAGCATACCAACCCTGGTAAACAACAGACCATCAAAATAGTTTTGATCAAGTACTACTGTGTCTGCTAATCGAGTCGCTAACTCGCTCCGTACCGTGTTTGTGTAATCAGTGCCTCGAAGGCGCATGGATTCAATAAAATTCATATTAGGTGTGAACAAATTGTCATCCAACGGCCCAATGTTATACATGGCAACCCGATTCCACTGCGAGGAAAGGGTTTTCCATTGCGTCTGCAATTCAAGCAGATTTGGCTCGCTAATATCTGCACAAAATGTGCCTGCCTTTGTCTGCAGTGACTCGGTTTCTGTTTTAAAGGCAGAAAAACCCGGCATGATGCTTTCATCAACCGTGTTTTGTAAAATACGATCTAACTGCGCTGAACCCTCTGTGGTATGACTGGAGTCACAGGCACTGAGTAGTGCAACTAAAATGCCGAGCAAAAGTAAGTTTTTCATTATTATCACGTATCCGTGGTTAAAGTTTTTATAGCAGACCACTATTTTTCAATTCTTTAATGAAGTCAGCATGACTTGTTGTTGGTTCACCTTTCCTTTCTGCAACAACAGCCAGATCCTCCAGGTCATTTATAAGTTCTTGAAAATCTGTGATAGGCAATACCACCGATTTTCTCTTGCCTTTTTCATCTGTGATGAACTCAGGATGAAGTTGCTCAATGTTTATCATTCGTAACTACTCAGCGAGTTTCAGTTTTTATGGGTTGTTAAATTGTTTTTACCATGAAGGGCATGAAGACCATGAAGTTTTTAAAATATATTGACCATGGTATATACCTGCCACACACATTTAATCGTGTAAATCATTTACAATCATTTTTTCTTCATGATCTTCATGTACTTTATGGTAAATATGTTTCTTCTTTAATGACGCTGAGTAGTTACTATCATTTTCATTTTCTCTGTGTTTTTCACATAACAACGAAGGCAATGCCTGCAAAAATTCTGCTTATCTGTTCGCACTCATAGCACCACGGCCATTATGTGATTATCCCAATAGGTATTGTCAAAACGCAAGCGTGCCGCTTTATTCTCGGTTAAGGTTTTTGCATCAAGCTGGCGTAGCTGCCCTATTGAACTGCTAATAATAAAATGTT
>CAZYCY010000210.1:2468-4793 GCA_964646145.1 uncultured Thiotrichaceae bacterium | reverse complement strand
AAAAAAACAGGTTAACAGCGTCCTTTACGGTAAAAAGATTAAATAATATGCCGCAATAAAATTATTCTGAGCCAAAACGCAGGCATGAAAGCTTATAATTTAAAACTAGCGTTGTTACAAAGCCAGCTGAGTGGGGTTAAAATAATGTCGTCCAGGCTGCATTTCTATAATTTGCTGATGCAATAACAAGTAATCTGCATCGTTATTCGCAAAATCAATGTCCGCTGCATTAACAATTAATAATGGCGCATTATTGTACTGGTAAAAAAACTGAACGTAAGCATCACACAATCTTTGTAAATATGCCGCTTCAATAAAACGCTCATGTTTTAAACCACGTTTTTGAATTCGAGCCAGCAACACTTCCACAGGAGCTTGCAAGTAAACCACAAGATCGGGGGGTGGTACATCAATGGTTAAGCTGGTATAAACCTGCTCATACAAATCAAGCTCATCCGAATCTAAAGTGAGTTCTGCAAACAAACGGTCTTTCTCAATAAGATAATCAGCGACACGCACAGGGTTAAACATATCTTCCTGTTTTATTGCATTTAACTGACGCGCCCTTTGTAATAAAAAAAACAGCTGCGTTGGTAATGCGACCGCAGCGGGATCTTCATAAAATTTTTGCATAAAAGGGTTTTCATTAGCAGCCTCAAGTAATAAGCTACTGCCAAACGATGTGCTAAGTTTATTTGCCAGTGTTGTTTTACCCACACCTATTGGTCCCTCTATAACAATAAAGCCAGGCGACCCTAACTCTGACTTAGACTCATTACTGTCGAACGCAGAATCCATAAAACCTTACCTTTCTATTTTTCCCGAATACTGGCAGGAAAAATCAGCGTTTGTACAATTGTCTGATTTTACAATGTTGTTTAATTTTCCTATACCCGGCACAATAATCTCTGGTTTGATTTTTAACAATGGCATATATACAAAATCACGTTGACAAATACCTGGGTGAGGCACTGTTAAATTCTCAGTTTTAATATTCTTGTCTGCATATAATAATATATCCAGATCAATGGTACGCTCACCCCAATGTCGCGTTTTTATTCGCCTCTGTTGTTTTTCAATTTGCTGACAATGTGCTAATAGTTTTGTCACGCTTATTTTAGTTTCTAACTCAATAACCGCATTCACATAATCCGGCTGATCTGCCGGACCCATCGGTCTGCTTTTAAAATAACCTGAGTCTGCCATCACTTTTGTATCTGCTATATTATTTAAAGCACTAATCGCTTTTTGTATTTGTTGATATGGCTGCGACAGATTACTTCCCAGACCAATATAGGCAATCTTTCTTTTCACAAGTTATGGTAGCTCAGACGTTTTAACTTGTTTCGATGCTGACGACTGGCGACGTTTAGTACTTTTTCCCGTAGGTTTTTTCTGTGAGGCAAACAGTGTGTTTTTCTGTTGTTCTGCTGTCTGTTTCTGTATATCCGTCCACCATTTGCAATCCTGCTTTAACGCATCACCCATAGCACCTTCGTCAGCTTGCGCACGAATACATAAAAAATCGTATCCTGCACGAAACTTTTCATGCTGTAACACAGATGATGCACGTTTCCCTGCACGATAATGAAACCGGGCTTGCAAGCCCCAGATATCGCGCATGGTTGAAGTAAATCGCCTGGGTATTGAAACACTGGCGGCTTGTTGACTTAATATTTTTGTCGCTGCCTTCTGTATGGCAACAGAATACGGTATGCCTTTATCAACGATCCCTTTAGTACGAGAATTTACTGGCTGCCATAATAACGCTGCCAACAAAAATGCAGGGGTAACGCGCATGTTATTTTTAATGCGGGTATCGGTGCTGTTCATGGCGATCAACAGCATGTTTTTTACAGCAACATCCTGCTTGATTGCTTTGTCAGCTTCGGGAAACAAATATTGCAGCAGATCAAATTCCAGCAATAATTCAAAACCACGAACCGCATAACCAGTGTGAAATAATTTTAATACTTCTTCATACAATCTGGCAGCAGGTATATCTTTTAGTAAAGAGCCAAGCTGGTAAATAGGTGTTTTACTTGACTCATCAATATCAAAACCCAGCTTGGCTGAAAAACGAAGCGCCCGCAACATTCTTACCGGGTCTTCCCGGTAACGGGTTTCTGCATCACCAATTAAACATAATTGCCGATTTTTTATATCGTCATAACCACCAACAAAATCAATGACACTAAAATCAGAGATGTCATAATACAGTGCATTGGCAGTAAAATCCCGACGCCAGACGTCATCCGCCAGTTCCCCAAAAACATTATCCCGAACAATGCGGCCATGTTTATCCTGAATGCCATCCTGAATACC
>CAZYCY010000210.1:0-2368 GCA_964646145.1 uncultured Thiotrichaceae bacterium | reverse complement strand
AAACATTATCCCGAACAATGCGGCCATGTTTATCCTGAATGCCATCCTGAATACCCGACTGCGTAAGGTCATGATTAGCACGATAGGTTGCCACCTCGATAATCTGCCGACCAAAATGAATATGCGCAAGTCGAAAACGACGACCGATTAAGCGGCAATTACGAAATAATTGATTAACCTGCTCCGGCGTGGCATCCGTTGCCACATCAAAATCTTTTGGAATAATACCCAACAGTAAATCACGCACTGCGCCACCAACCAGACAGGCATGATAACCCGCCTTGTGCAAACGATATAACACTTTTAAGGCGTGGTCATCGATATTATCGCGCGATATGGTATGCTCTGCACGACCAAGAACAATGACTTTGTGGCTGACAAGGTTTTTTGCTGTAATACTGGCAGTGGTATTTTTAGCTTTTCTGCTGCCGGTTCTCTGACCTTTTGCCTTGCTCTTTGCTCCACTATACGACGCTGACCGTCCATGCCTGGCAGCATCTGACTGTTTACGAGATTGTTTCGATAACGAAATTTTTTTCTTTATTGACTTTATCCAGTTCAGCATTTTTTATTCAATTTCTTTTAATATCAAGGTTAAGCCATCACCAATAGTAAGCAGGCTGTGACTAACACGATCATCGTTTTTTAGCATTGCATTAAAACGGCGAATGGCATGCGTGCTCGCTTCGTTGTTTTGTGGATCGGCTACCGCGCCTGACCACAGGGTATTATCAACCGCTATGATTCCGCCTTTTCTTAACAGGCGTAAAGCCATTTCATAATATATAATGTAATTTTGTTTATCAGCATCAATGAAAATAAAATCAAATGATTTTTCATCACCATCATCAAGCAACTTTTGCAAGGTCTGCGCTGCGCTCTGGATATGCAAATCAATTTTATTTTTCAGCTCGGCCAATGCCCAGTACTTCTCTGCAACGCCTGTCCACTGTGATGATATATCACAGCAGATCAACTTGCCGTTTTCAGGCATGGCACTGGCGATGCAGATTGAGCTATAGCCAGTAAATGTGCCAATCTCAATAGCGCGTGTCGCCGCCATTAGTTTAATTAGCAGTGACATAAACTGCCCTTGCTCGGGTGAAATTTGCATCTCTGAATACTCTATTTTCGCAGTTTCCTTACGCAGCTGTTGCAACAGCTCAGGCTCGTTTATAGAAACAGTACGAATATAATCGTAGATGCGGTCGTCAATTGACAGCGTTCGATTGCTCAAGAAGAAAGACTCTATGTAGTTTATGGGCTAAATTATACCAAAAACAGGGACTTATGACACCACGCAACGGCACACTGACAAATCAACAAAAACAATATCACCGAAGAATAAAGATTTTTTAATTTTGATCTCTATTCTTGGGGTATTATAACGGTAGTTTGATGGTGCCGTCACGACGATAATCACAGTAATCTTCCAGTATTTCCCTATGATCAAATGCCAGCTCTACATCAATGTTAAAGGGATCAAACAGCGCGATGTCTTTGGCATCATCTGCCGCTATTGGCTTTCCGGAAGCCTTACCTATGAACACAGCGCAGGCTGTATGCCCCCTGAAATCACGCTCAGGATCTGAATAAATACCAAGCAGTGCGTCAAGTTCGACTTCCAGACTGGTCTCTTCCAATGCCTCACGCCGGGCTGCTATCGCTATGGTTTCGCCAACTTCAACAAAGCCACCAGGAATCGCCCAGCCATAGGGTTCAAATTTTCGCTGAATGAGGATAATGGGTGTCTCATCGATCAACGGCATCTCGATAATAACATCGGCGGTAAGTAATGGTGTGACAGGTTTGGGCATTTTATCCATTAAACAAGGTATTCAAGTATCTGAAACAGGCTTATATTAAACGATTTCATATCTTATTCAACAGCTTGCATTGGCGCGAACCAAATATGCCGCAAATATGCACAGGCTCGCCGTTTTGCCTTCAGACCTCCTTCTCGCAACACCTCGCGGTGTTGCAATTGCTGCCAGCTAGTATTCATACAAGATTAAGGCGAAGACTTCTTATGCCTGGGTTAGCAGCATCTTCTTTGTGATGAACCTGCTGGTTTTAGCCAGGGCACTTCATTTGCCTGAGATAATTCAACGCATCATTGACCTCGCCTGGACGTTGATCGACAAAAACAGCACTAAGGACTCAGGATCAAATAACTTACGAAACTTAACTTGCCTTTTTGCTCCAGCTTGAATGATCTCAAATCGTTGCGTAGCGCAACTATGCGCCTTTTGAGATCATCCAATCTGAAACAAAAATTCGGCGTTAAGTTCCGCATCTTATTTAATCCTGAGTCCTAAATGGTTTGACCGAGTTTACTTTCCACGAGTTAACCGTACCACTGGTAATT
>CAZYCY010000209.1:0-4798 GCA_964646145.1 uncultured Thiotrichaceae bacterium | reverse complement strand
AAAATCAGGGGAAAAAAGGGCAAAATGGGGTTTCCGCAGTAGGTTATCTGTTCTCGGACAAGCTCCTGGAATATACTCTTCGCGATAATACCGTGTCCATGCCGGGATTAGGCAACTGAGCTTATGGCCACTGATAAGAAACATTAACAAAAAACGCTCTTGCAAGACCATTAATGCCTCGATAAGGCGCTCTATAAGTTGCATCGGTCAAATTGCGAATGCCGCCACTAACCACAAAATTATTCTTCTCAAACCCAGCCGTTATGCTGGCTAAAAAGTAAGGATCAAAACCATTATGTTGACGCACTTTGGGCCAGTCTATAACGTATTGCCCTCTTAACCTGAACCAGGGCGCCCAACTGTTACTGAACTCATAACGATAACTGATACTGCTATCAAGGGGGTGGGCAGCCGATCGTACAAACTTGTCATCTGAGCTGATTCTATTAAAACTTGTGGCAAAGGTGATTTCATGTTGTGTCATAGCGTACCTGACATTAATTTCGGCTCCCGCATTAGTCACCGCTTCCGAGTTATAGTATTTTGTAAAAATATCAAAGAAGTCTGCTGCCCTGTCATCAAAATCACCCTTTGCAGGATTACAATCCCCTAGTCTGATGCATTCGAGCAAATCTGCCTTGTTTATTAAATGACGAGTTTCTTTAGTCCAGATATAATTTTCAAATTCACTGTAAAAAATACTGCTGTTAATAGCCAGTGCAGCATCAAGATATTTCCACGTTATTTCAGCATGTCGACCTTCTTCAGGTAGCATATCGAGCCCGCCACCAAGGATGCCGGTAAACGAATAGCGTTCCATTAAGTCCGGATTACGATGGGTTGTACTGAGGTTAAGAGAAAGATTTTGCCTGGCAGTCAAAGCGTATTGAAGACCCAGTGCAAAAGTGGGAGCGTCATCTTTTTTTTCTGGTGTAATCCCGGAGATGCCGACCAGGTCTCCAGCAACAACCCTGTTAGCCGTCGCTAACAAGCGTTGCCGGGTTGCCCAGTGATTCCATCTAACGCCACCATGCCCTGTCCATTTATTCCAGGTTCGTTCCAGATGAGCAAACAAGGCATAATAATCTTGCTCAGAGTAGACGGCAGTCCTGGCATCATCCAGTATGACTTCGCCACCTATTGTTAGCATCACATCATTAAAATGCAGCCTGGTGCCCGTATTTAACTGCCGTGAATTTAATTTCACGCCAATGGCATGAGCACCAATCGCCTGAAATTGAGATTGCTGTGTGTAGCCGATGCTTATATCGCTGAACAAGCCAGCAAAATTCTTACGATAAGTGATGCTCTGAGTATCACGTTCCATACGATCGTACTGAACAATAATGGCATCATCAATGGAGACGCCATAAAACAGCGTCATGTCCTCACCCGTCCAGTCATTCCATTTAAGGTCGATGACACCATCATCACCGAGCTTTAACCCTATTTGAGCATCAAACGATTCGGTGTTAAAACCCAGGTTATCCACTTCAAGAAAAGTTGGCGTTAAGGAGCCGGCAAAATTGGCTCTTGCGATAGCCAGTTCCTTGTCTTCTTCACCTTTAATTCTATAATCATTCGCCTTGGTATTAACATATGAAAAACGCCCACTTAGCTTACCTGTACTGGCGTTAACGACCGTAGTCGATCGAAATTGATCAAAAGCCTGGTTATAAGCTACTTTTTGTTCAATACCAGCACCTCTTTCCAGTGGCGCCCTATGGGTGATAATATTAATCACCCCGCCTGATGCGCCCGGGTCGTAAATAACAGAAGGACTGCCTTTGATAACCTCAATGCTTTTGACATTGGCTATTTCTACCATACCGGTTTCGCCACCACCGCCACGAGACAAGCCCTGATTAGCGAGTTTAATACCATCAACCAGGGTAATCACTCTGGGTCCCTGCATGCCTCTAATTCTGATTAATTGGGTAAATGCGCCCATCTCTGCTACGCTAACCCCGGGTATATCTTTGAGCGCCGAGGCTATATTATGAAAACCTTCTGCTTCAATGAGCTGCTCACCAATCACTTCCTTGCTGTAAGGTCTGAAGAAGATTTGTTGTTGTTGCTTTCGCCATTCATCCTGCTCTTTTGCTATTACCTCAACAGGTTCTATTGCGACAACTTCTGCATGACTTGCAGGCACCAGCAATATCATAAGCGTTATCAGGATGCAATATATTGCTATGGTTTTACCAAGGTTCATCATATTTATGGTAAATCTCTCAACTTTAGAGAGAGATTTTGAAAGTAGAGATTGCGAATCAGGTCAACAGAAAATAAAACCCGAAAGACTGTGTTCAGGGTGCGCCTCTCTAGCACACCCTGAACACAGCCTCCCAAGCTTTCCCCTCAAGGTTCTTAAGTCAAAACCTTAGTCAGTAATCCAGCGACCCCGGATATGATTGACTGTTTTTAAGGAACCACCAGTAGCCGATTCACCACTGACCAGATAGGGTGTGCCAGCATGACCAGTACTCATTCTCAGACCAAATAAACCACCGACACCCGCCACAATTTCACTGCTGCTCTTAGCGATAACATTCACGATTGAATCCGGGGTTGTTTCGATTTCACTGTCCACCCCCAGCACCACGCCAGTAGTGATATTGGTCACTTCACCGCTGGCTGCATGCCAAAGAAGAATGTTACCTTCAAAAATGCCGCTACTGCGAAAAGCTGTGCGTTCAAAATACATGCGGCCTTGCGCTGTAGGTGTCGCTGGCAAAGGCGCCATTGGTAAATTTAATGGCATCTTGTAGACGTCATAGAACTTTTTACCTGAAAAAGAACTGGTGTCACTGTTTGTATCCCACATACTAAAATAAATATGCTCACCCATAGCAACAGGGGGGATGCGGTTACCCATCAAAAATCTTAGCCCAGTTAAACGACCAAGCGTGTTATCAATATCAGATTTCGGGAAAGTACCGCTATTGGTGTCTAACCAGCCCTGTCGTAAATTGGTACAGTTATCACCCATTGGACCAGTGATACAGGTGCCACCAAAAGCTGTCGCAGCAGTATAAGTCGCCAGTTCAAGAAACAGATGACCATCCTTGACCGCAGTCAGCGAGACATGTTCCTTTAGTGTGGTGTCATGGGTATCCGAGGCATTCATGTGATCGATGCCATCGCCATTGTCAAACACTTTTTTTCCTGTGGTGCCAGTTAGTTTTAAAATCATGGCATGTTTGTACATGGCAAAATTACGTCTGAAGAACTGACCAATCGGGGTATCCAGATCCAGATCATAATTAATAGCCAGATAAGTGGTATTACCTTCTGCTACTGCATGATTAATCATGCCCATATTAACAAAGGAACTCAGCACACCTGCCCTGCCGTAACCCGGAAAAGAAAGTAAATGATGCTCGTTATCAAACTCAGCAGGATAGGTAACTCCTGTGACTGCAGCAAGAACTCTAGTCAAATTATTATAAGCGTAAATGGTATTACTGCCATTTTTTGCCAGGTAAACATAAGTATCATTGCGACCTAAATAAAAATAGTTACCCGCGCCACCTGCTACATCGGTACAACTAGCCAAAGCAACGCCACACACTTGAAGACGCTTTTTCAGCGTTGGGTCGGCAGGATAAGCACCTTTTTTATGGGCAGCGATATAATTAACCAAAACATGATCGGTACTACCTACCGCGCTTTTGATAATTGCCACAATACGACCCGGGGTATGTGCGCTATCAGACAATCTGACGGCGATAGGCTGATGCAACACCTGCTCAATGGTTTCACCTTTGATGCTATCAAACAGCCTGTCATATGCGTTCAGCTCTACATAGGAATTGTTTATATCGACTTCATTTAAAAACATGATACTGGTGGAGTCGATGACGTTTAAGCCTGCAGCTTGCAACGCAGGACTGAGGCTATTGCCTTCAAAAATAACACGCTCATTAGCCGTCACCACCGCATCAAAGGCTTTTAAAATATGGTCGGTATAAAAAGCGTATTCAAAAACACCACCTTGCCCGTCATCGGCTGTTCTGGTTTCAAAACTGGCATTAGGGTCAAGAAAAATACCATACTCGCGTTTTATGTAAACTGTCTTGTCGCCTTGTTTTACACCACTCATGACAAAAACACGGTCGCCTAAAATGACATTGTTTTTAATCACCTGCTGATTGGTATCAGGATTGGGATCGTTTGGGTCATAGCGCACAATTTGCTTGTTTCCGGTCTCAGGATTAACCACTGAATAGAACTGGAAATCAAAAATTGCATCTGCCTGCAAGGTAATATTGATGTTAAGGCTTGCCTGATGCACACCATCGCTGACAGTCAGTACCATGGTGTCGCTGGCAATTTCATTATTGGCAACAAAGGTGATGATCAAACCACTAATGCTTGCTGTGCCATGACCAGGCGCGGTAGTAATGGTATATGACAGGCTATCGCCATCAGCGTCTTGAGCAGGAAGTGCTTGTATTTTAGTTGTTCCTGACTGTACAGTAAAATTAATATCTGCCAGTGATGGTGGGTTATTAGTTGCACCAGGCGCATCATTATCATCAGGTGCATCATTATTATTATCACAGGCTGACAGCATGATGCCCATGACTGCTACTAAGACTATTGCGATTTTTTTATTAAAAAATAGCACTGAATTCAGGGTTTTCATTTATGCCGCACCTCATTATGATTTTATTGTCTGACTGTAATTACTACAGAGTTTATTTCGTGAATGTTAATACCTATCATTCTTATTTGCAAGAACTTTCTACCCAATGGCGGCTACGGTCATTAATGTACATGCCTCTGCATTTAA
>CAZYCY010000208.1:0-4821 GCA_964646145.1 uncultured Thiotrichaceae bacterium | reverse complement strand
TACACCATGAACGCAGTAACTTCTACTTGCAGGATTTAGGTTATATTTAAAACTCAAAGCGCACACCAAAATGTGCAGAATCATCGACATCATAATCAATATTATTATTAAAAGTCACTTCAAGTTTGCGGTAACCTATGTATGCAATCGCACTAGGCGTTACTTCAAGCTCCAGCGCTATGCGATATTCCAGCAAACCGTCAAAATCTGAAATATTGGTAATGTCCGGTGCAAAAAAGACTTCACCCAGCACCGCTATAGGCACATTGCCGGGAAACAGATAACGAATGCGACCGCCTATAGCAATAGCCCCACCATTAACATCAATAGATACGGGACCGGGTCCATCCAGGCTAGCGGCGTAGACCTTGATACCGACACCAAAATGCAGACCTTTAACATCACCTTTGCTGCTGCCGCTAACCAGGATAGAGGCATTGGCAACAATATCGTCAGCTTCATTAACTAATGCGCCAAAACCGATATCGGCTCCGCCATAACCAAAAGTGGCAGTTTGAGTTAAAAAAGTCAACTCTGCCACATCACTTCCTATGCGAAAATCGATTGCGCCAGCAAGTGCATTGCTAAACGGTGCAAGTAGTGTTGTTATTATCAATGCTTTACGTAGCATACTGTGCTCACCTCAAAAATTAGATTGATATTTTGTAACTGCTCAGCTAGCCCCTAAAAATCGCCAGATCGCTCCTGCGCTCCATGCCTGTACCTGCGTAGTAGTGCATCCATGCACGTCATCTGCATTAAACTGAATTGATCAAAGACGGGACACTTACACGTGTAAGCTCACATTTTTTGCCTTGATCTGACGATTTTCAGGGGCAATCTGAGCAGTTACCTCTCCATTATTACTACTCGCTGAGTTGTAAGTAGTATAATTACGATATTTTATAGTAGCAGATTCTAACGTGCGACTTTAATGTAAAATGCGAATCTTTGACAACTAAAATCAGATAATGTGCCACAATTAGTCCGCATTTTTCCCTACGCATGTCCAGATGAAGAATAAACAAGACCTTATAAAACAACTCGCTGCAATTCTTCCTGCCAGGCAGTTGTTGCACCTGACAGAAGATTTAAAACCTTATGAGTGCGATGCCTTATCGGCCTACCAAAGCATGCCACTGGCAGTCGCCATTCCTGAAAATATTAAACAGATACAAGCCATTCTCAGGCTTTGTTATGATAACAATGTGCCGGTGGTAGCACGCGGTGCCGGAACCGGGCTTTCTGGCGGTGCCTTGCCGCATAAAGATGGTGTTTTACTGAGTCTCGCCAAGCTCAACAAGATACTATCCATTGATGCAGAAAGCCAAATCGCTGTGGTGCAGCCGGGGGTTAGAAACCTTGCCATATCCGATGCAGTAAAAAAACTCGGTTTGTATTACGCTCCCGACCCTTCATCACAAATCGCCTGCTCGATTGGTGGCAATGTTGCCGAAAATGCGGGTGGTGTTCACTGCCTGAAATACGGCCTTACCGTACACAATATTATTAAACTCAAAGTGCTCACCATGGATGGCGATGAGTTAGACATTGGTTGCGATGCGCTTGATTCACCGGGATACGACCTGTTAGCCATCCTTACCGGCTCGGAAGGGCTGCTCGCCATCATCACCGAAATCACGGTAAAACTATTGCCCATTCCTGCTGTTGCTAAAGTTTTGCTGGCATCCTTTGATGATATCGCCATTGCCGGTCAGGCGGTGAGCGATGTCATCGCCAAAGGCATTATTCCTGCCGGTCTGGAACTGATGGACAATGCGGCGCTGAAAGCCGCCGATGATTTTGTGCATGCTGGTTACCCACAAGATGCAGCCGCCATTTTGTTGTGCGAAATTGATGGCTCTGTTGAAGAGGTTAGTGACCAGTTGTCGCAGGCCGAACAAATACTAAAACAATCAGGCGCAAGCCAAATTCAAATTGCCAAAGACGAGGCTCAACGTTTGCAATTCTGGGCGGGACGCAAAGCTGCCTTCCCCGCAGTGGGTCGTTTATCACCCGATTATTATTGCATGGACGGCACCATTCCTCGCCGTCAAATAGCCAAGGTGCTAAAACGCATTAGTCAATTGTCTGAAGAATATGGACAAACCGTGGTTAATGTATTCCATGCCGGTGACGGCAACCTGCACCCACTCATTTTATTTGATGCCAATAACGAAGGCGAACTGGAACGTACCGAAGAACTGGGCGGAAAAATACTGGATTTCTGCGTGGAAGTTGGCGGCACTATTACTGGCGAGCATGGTGTTGGCATTGAAAAAATCAACCAGATGTGTAATCAATTCAATAGTGAAGAAATCACTCAATTTCATAATATTAAAATTGCTTTTGATGAAAAACAATTACTTAACCCGGGGAAAAATATTCCCACACTACAACGTTGCGCCGAGTTTGGCGCCATGCATGTTCACCATGGCGAGCTGCCTTTTCCTGAACTTGAGCGATTTTAACGCTTGCGCGTAATAAATAAATGAATAATGATTTCTCTAACAGCCTAAAAAATCAGGTGGCTGAAGCATTTTCCCAGAAGAAAACCTTGCATATCATAGGCGGCAAGTCCAAGGCTTTTTATGGCAACCGTGTTGAGGGGGAAGTCATTTCTACAACGGAGCATAGCGGTATTCTCGAATACCACCCCAGTGAACTGGTCGTTACTGTGCGTAGCGGCACGCTATTGAGCGAGCTGGAAGCAGAATTAGCCGCCAACAATCAAATGCTGGCATTT
The DNA here is from genome assembly GCA_964646145.1 of uncultured Thiotrichaceae bacterium. Classification (GTDB taxonomy): domain Bacteria; phylum Pseudomonadota; class Gammaproteobacteria; order SZUA-229; family SZUA-229. The sequence goes on along the minus strand of CAZYCY010000208.1, from coordinate 2,075 downwards.
GAGCCACCACAACACAATGCAAACACAACCATTGGCGGGGTTATTGCCTGCGGGCTTTCCGGCCCACGTCGCGTAAGCTGCGGCGCGGCGCGTGACTTTGTGCTTGGCACCACCATCATCAACGGCAAAGCAGAAAAACTGCAATTTGGTGGCCAGGTAATGAAAAATGTTGCTGGTTACGATGCCTCACGATTAATGGTTGGCGCACAGGGTACGCTCGGTTTGCTACTGGATATATCGCTAAAAGTTTTACCCGTCAGTAAAGCTGAAACGTCGCTAAAACTACAGACCGAACAAAAAGACGCGATCAGTCACATCCAACAATGGATTAAACAAGGTCTACCGATTAGTGCCAGCTGCTATTATAACAACGTACTGTATTTACGACTCAGCAGCACTGTTTCTGCTGTCAGCCAGTCAATCAACACGATCAATAATCTTTACCCTACTCAAGAGGTAAGCAACGATTTCTGGCTGCGGGTAAAAAATCAAACACATGCGTTTTTTAGCCATAACACACTAGCAGACTCGACTAAACTATGGCGCTGTTCGCATCAAAGCACCACCAAGTTTTATGCTGATGCAGAATCTCAACTGATTGAATGGCATGGTGCATTACGCTGGATACATAGCCATATCGAACTACACACAATAGCCGATCAACACCACGGACATGCAACACGTTACCCGCTACACGACCACAGTGAAAATCTGTTTCAACCCTTAAGCCCCGGTTTACTAAAACTGCACAAACGCCTAAAACAGGCGTTTGACCCTATAAATATTTTAAACCCATCGCGTTTATATAGCGATTTATAGAATTGATGTCGGCATGCAAACCAATATAGTCAGCGACTTACTCCACACACCACAAGGCAAACAAGCCAATGAAATTTTACGAAGTTGCGTACATTGCGGTTTTTGCAATGCCACCTGCCCAACCTATCAATTACTTGGTGATGAACTAGACGGCCCACGCGGACGCATCTACCTGATTAAACAAATGTTGGAAGGGCGGACACCAGGCAAACAAACGCAACTTCATCTCGACCGATGCCTCACCTGCAGAAACTGCGAAAGCACCTGCCCATCTGGGGTCGATTACAGCCAACTATTAAATATTGGTCGCTCGATAGTCAATAAAAAAGTTACGCGAAGCGTACACCAGCGATTTTTGCATTTAATGCTTAGAAAATTGTTTCTCAGCCGCCACCTGTTTTTGGCACTTTTAAAAACCGGTCAAACGCTAAAACCAATACTCCCTGCCTCATTAAAATCTTCCATACCAGATAAACAGAAGATGCCCGACTTCAATAAAAAACCACACAACAGAAAAATTTTATTAATTTCAGGCTGTGTACAACCCGGTTTAAAGCCCAATATCGATGTTGCCGCAAAAATCGTATTTGACCGTCTGAATATCGAGTGCATCGAGTCGCCTGCTACACGTTGCTGCGGTTCACTCAGCCACCATTTAAACGCAGAAGAAGAAGCCATTGGCATTATAAAAACAAATATCGACAACTGGTTAACATTAATAGCCAACCATTCCATCGAAGCGATTTGCATGACGGCAAGCGGCTGTGGTGTCGCCATAAAAGAATATGAACAACTATTGGCTAATGATAAAGAGTACGCAGAGAAAGCCAGAACAGTCAGCCATTTATATAAAGAACCGGCAGAAATAATATCCAGTGTTATCCGCTCAGATCAACAGGCACTCAAGCAACTAACAAGCGAACGATTCATCACAGATAAAACCATTGCTTTTCACCCACCTTGCACCTTGCAACATGGTCTACAGCATAAAAACCTGATCGAAACCATACTCAAACAATGCGGATTTTCCCTCACTTGCTTCAGTGACACACACTTATGCTGTGGCTCTGCTGGCACCTACTCCATTACCCAAAAAAAAATATCACAACAATTGTTAGCCAACAAATTAAGCAATATAAATAAAACCAGTCCAGACCTGATTGCAACAGCAAACATTGGTTGCCAATTGCATTTACAAAGTGGCACCCACACACCCGTTAAACACTGGTTAGAACTGCTGATATAAGGGCATCTCT
>CAZYCY010000207.1:0-4853 GCA_964646145.1 uncultured Thiotrichaceae bacterium | reverse complement strand
GATATCGATATTTCACGAGTCATCACCGAATATCAGGCGCAGGTACTTGAAGATGGGCAAGGCAATCGTTTTGTTGCCAGTTTCCCAAAAGGCGTGACCAAAGCCGTGCAATATGGCAATCAAATAAAAGCCCATGCGGTTTATTTGTCACAGTATCAGTTGCTACCCTATAAGCGTATACAGAACTATTTTGCCGACCAGCTACAGATTCCTCTCAGTGAAGGTTTAATCTATAATTTTAATGTTCAGGCCTTCGCTCGACTGGTGGAATTTGAGCAAATAAGCAAAGACAACACTCGCAAGCAGCTATTGCCCATGCCGATGACAAATTCATCAGGAATGAATTTGAATAGCTTCAGCTGACCACGCAGTGGTGAACCCCATGGATGGGGTGAATAAACTGGAATTAATATCAATGGTAAACGTCTGTGGCTGCATTTCGCCTCTAATAAAACATGGACACATTACTTTCCCCATGAAAAACGGGGCATGGAGGCGATGGATGAAATCGGCATACTCCCCCGCTTCAAGGGCATCCTATGTCATGTGTGTCCCTAGAACTTTTTGTTGAGTTCTTCTGCTAGCAAGTTACAGGCCAATACCTATGCCAATATGAAACCTGGTTCGATCGCGTCTGTCGTCCTGTGACCACAGGTGTAACTGCTCACTGTTGATAACCGCATAAGTGTATATGCTTCCGTTCACATAGCCAGTCTCGATATCACTGATCTTGCCCAGTACAGATACTACCCGACCCTGTGCAAAAGTGGCAGGCTCAAGAAACCCCTGGTGCTGGATAATGAAACGTCCCAGTGGTTTTCTTTCCAGTAATGGGCGGTGGGAAGTATTGAGTGGATAAGCCAGAATTTCTATGCGTGTTATGTCTTTCAGGTTTTCGGTGTTGAGAATCATGCCACCCCAGAGTGCAGTCTTACTATGATGGCTCTCAGGTTCTGCAATGACGCTTCGTGGCGTAAGTGACGTATCGACCTGTGCGACATCAAAATCAGGCGTGCTAGCACAACCCGCCAGTAAACTGAAAAGAGTGAGAAAGGCAAGCTTTTTGATCATTGCTGATTTCCTTCGGTATTAATAACGGTGGTGATGTAGAAAGAAGTGATGGTGATGTGGATGGAAGTGAGGATGATGCCACCGATGATGCCACCACGGATAATAGGGGCCGTACATCCACAGAAACGGATGATAATCGAAAGGTGATCGTTCAACTTCAACTGGCCATAAGTAATAGTTTTCTATCTGGATTATCGGGTGCTCATAAGGAAACTCGCCCACCTTAAAGGCTTCAGATCTGAGTATGCGTCCCGTTATAGTAATTTTTCGTTCTGGGCTATACACCAGCGGCTCCATAAACTCATCAGTGACGGCAATAAATCGTCCCAGACTTTTATCAACATTTCGAGGTTTGCCTCGATCGCTTAATGGCAGGGCAATAATCGTCAGTTCAGTGGTATATTTTTTGTTATCGATGTGAAGAATAACGCCGCCCCAGCGTACTTTTTGAGACAGGTAGTCATCTGTTTGATGGCGTACCTGTGCGATGCTGGGACCGCCATCCAGTGGTTGCTTTATTGCAGACGGGATGTGTGGACCACAGGCAGACATCAGTACAATCGCCGCAAGCCCCGTTAAATAAGTCATTAATTTATTAAACATCGTCATAGTTAGAAAAGTTCAGGGCAGAAAGGTTCAACTCACGAGTTCCGGGACACAAAATTATGCACGCTTCTTTTGAATTAAGTATTGCCTCCCTAGAACTTCCCGGCATCATCCAGACCCTGATCGTATCGTGCACCATGCGGGGCATCAATCCGACTATTTATCCGTCCTTTGGTTCGTAAACGGTGCATGAATGCACCACTACTCTTACCGATGTTTTACAACGTGTCAGCTCGCATCCTGCATCAGAAGTTGATGAGCTTACTCCAAAAAACTGGAAACAAAAATATGGGGATAATTTTTTGAAATCAGATTTGGATAAAGCGGGGTAATAGCGTTCTAGAATATTTCCTTACATTGGAACGGTATTTGTGATGTACTTACAGGCATCGTTACCCGTAGAGTGACTACGAACAAAGCCAAAATACCAGGAAAAAACCTTAATCTTCAGCACCTTAGCCATTCTCGTTACGATTCAACTGATTTTTTAAGGTTGAACCAGGTTGTATATGGTGTGGTGTTTTAGTTATACTCAGTGGGCGAGCAGGTGTCCAAAACAATAAAGGTTGAAAGCCAGGCCACTATTGATTGATGTAAGGCTGATATGTTGCTTTATAAAATGCGAAAAATTCTGTTGATTTGTTGCATCAAATCATAATCATTAGGGATTACATCTGCTTTAACTAAAGAGCCCCGGGGCTCTTTAGTTAAAGCAGATGTAATCCCTATTAATTTTTTAGCATGAGGAATTCAGGATGAGTTTATCTACCACTTCTTTATTTAATAAGCATTACCCCTTAATAATTTTCCTGGCGGTCTTTTTTGCCTGGCCTACGGCGAGCTATAGCGTGGTGATTTTTTCAGACAACTTTGATGCCTCACCAGACTGGCAAAATCAGGATGGTCAGCGTTGCGTACATAAAGGTCATTCTAGTGACGGCTGTAATAATCTTCCACTTAATTACGACTTTATTTACGTGTCGGATAGAAATCCTACAAACCCCGAATGTCAAATCACATCTGCGGCAGGCAAAGGATCTAGTGGCAAAGGTCTCCGATTTTATGATGAATCCAATGGTAGCCCACGCCAGTGGGGTTCGGAGTGCCAAATAATGAAATACTTGGGTACACAATACCCCGAATTATGGGTTTCATATTATGTCCGATACAATCCGAATATGCTCTGGGATGATAGATTTAGCACGTCACTCAAAACATTCCGCATAGGTCATTATAATCCTCTGGTTGTTGATGGCACTGCAGGAGGCGGAGGAACCGTATTTGGTACCGCTTTCAATAGCCAGCGCAATCGCGGCCTGGGTAGCACCACAGCAGGTCTTATGTTTCTTAATTTAAGACGTAATAGTGGAAGTGTGAGTTTAAATCAAAATATCCGATGCGGGGGCAGCTATAATTGCAGAGGTCTGATACAACACGACACATGGTTTCAACACATTGTCGGTAAGCCCAGTGTCTCATGGGCAGATACGTTTGGTAATAATCAGTGGCAACACATTGAAATTCGTATAAAAATGAATAGCTCTATTGGAGCAAATGATGGAATTTTAGAAGTCTATTTAGACGGCATCCGGCAAGCTAAACGAACAGACCTCCCATGGCGAATGTCTGGTACAAAAAGTGATGTCATCGGTTTTAATATGATCAGCATAGGTGGAAATTCGAGCAACGTCTGGGCAGGACAAAGCAATGAAGAGCAACACTTGTACGATTTTGATGATTTAAGAGTCTGCACAAGTCGCTGCCCTGAAACAGGCTCAAGACCACTGCCACCATCTAATATCACTGTTCAATAAAGTCCAACCCCAACTGCTTTTTTAAGGATAAAATGTGGTGTTTTAGTTATACTCAGTGGGCGAGCAGGTGTCCAAAACAATAAAGGTTGAAAGCCAGGCCACTATTGATTGATGTAAGGCTGATATGTTGCTTTATAAAATGCGAAAAATTCTGTTGATTTGTTGCATCAAATCATAATCATTAGGGAATAACTCATTGTCTTTAACTAAAGAGCCCCGGGGCTCTTTAGTTAAAGCAGATGTAATCCCTATTAATTTTTTAGCATGAGGAATTCAGGATGAGTTTATCTACCACTTATTTATTTAATCAGCATTACCCCTTAATAGTACTCCTGGCAGTCTTTTTAGCCTGGCCTACCGCTAGCCATAGTGAAGTGATTTTTTCAGACAACTTTGATGCCTCACCAGACTGGCAAAATCAGGATGGTCAGCGTTGCGTACATAAAGGTCATTCTAGTGACGGCTGTAATAATCTTCCACTTAATTACGACTTTATTTACGTGGTGGATAAAAATCCTACAAATCCCCAGTGTAAAATCACATCTGTGGCAGGAAGAGGCTCTAATGGCAAGGGGATTAGATTCTATGATGAGTCTAATGGTGACGCACGACAGTGGGGTTCGGATTGCACAATAGCAAAATACTTAGGCACACAACACCCCGAATTATGGGTTTCATATTATGTCCGATATAATCCGAATATGCTCTGGAATGATAGATGGACCATGTCACTCAAAACATTCCGCATAGGTCATTACAATCCTCTGGTTGTTGATGGCACCGTAGGAGGCGCAGGAACCGTATTTGGTACTGCCTTCAGTAGCCGGCGCAATCGCGGCCTGGGTAGCACCACAGCAGGTCTTTTGTTTCTTAATTTAATGCATAATACTAGAAGAGGTGTGAGTTTTAATCAGAATATCCGATGCGGAGGTAGCTATAATTGCGGAGGCTTCATACATCGTGACACATGGTCTCAAAACATTGTTGGTAAACCTGGTGTTTTATGGGCAGATACGTTTGGTAATAATCAATGGCAACATATTGAAATTCGCGTGAAAATGAACAGCTCTATCGGTGCAAATGATGGAATTGTAGAAGTTTATCTTGATGACATTCTGCAAGCTAGACGAACAGACATCCCATGGCGCATGGCTGGTACAAAAAGTAGTGTTACTGGTTTTAATATGGTTCAGATGGGTGGAAACACGAGCAACGTTTGGGCAGGGCAAAGCAATGATGAACAGCATATGTACGATTTTGACGACTTAAGAGTTTGTACAAGTCGCTGTCCTGAAACAGGCTCAAGACCACTGCCACCATCTAATATCACTGTTCAATAAAGTCCAACCCCAACTGCTTTTT
>CAZYCY010000206.1:0-4896 GCA_964646145.1 uncultured Thiotrichaceae bacterium | reverse complement strand
GGTGAGTACGAGACAAGGCATGTGGCCGAAAAATCGCAGGTTACACAGAGTTTGTCACTTCGTGACCCCGCATTTTGAGGTCAATTGGGTAATTGGGGCTTGCCCTGTAGCTAAAAGTCACTCCTTATATTAATCGTTGCATAAGTTTTCGCCACATACTTTTGTGACGCGCCGTAAATATATCCCTATAGGCTTGACGGTAGCGTCCATGCTACCGACAGTCACAAAAATATGCAGCGAAAACTTATGCAACGATTAATACCACTTATTGATTTGAAAGCTGCTGCAGCAAAATTCTTAATTCATTTACTGCTACTACCAACATTGCATAATCCAGCTCACGTATGGATTTAAGTTCGGTTATTTTTTCTTGATAACGCGCCAGGATAAAACTGTTAATTTCCTGGCAATGCTCTATTGCGTGATTGCTCTGGCACTTTCCTTTTGAATTTTTGAGTAGGAAAAATGTAATATTTTTATGATGCCGGTGAATTTCATTTCGCATACTGGTAATGGCGAGTTGATGCCAGTGATTGCGTTTACTTAATATAGAAACATGGTATTGAACCCATTCCAGATCAAGTTTTTCTGCTACAGAGTAAAATAATGTTGCAGTCTCTTTTACATCACTTTTTAAGTTTAGCGCAATGTCGACAATATCAAATGAGGCGGATAAGTAAGCTACTGGTAAAAATTCCTGAATGATATTTTCAGGTGTTTTATGGTCATTTAGTCGCTGCTTGAAAACTTCAAATTCGGCAAGTATTTCGCCGCTTAATACAGCTGGAATGCATTGTTTTAGCTCCTTTGCCGGGTTTGAAAATTGCTCAACAAGTTGGTCAATTTCAAAATTATTAGAGTAGGTTCTCAAGATCCAGCTGATTGAACGCTGGATTAAGCTGGTTAAAGACAATAAACACTGAAGCTTCAGGTTTTCATCCATGCCTTTAATGTTCTCAATATTTTGCCATACTGTATTGATGTCAAATATTTGAATAACGCTTAAATACGCTTTGACTATTTGCACGAAATTGGCGCCAGCTTCATCCTTCATCTTAAAACCAAAACCAGTGCCTAAATGGTTAATAAGCTGGTTAGAGACTATATTCGCCATAATATTATTTTTTAAAGCATGGTTTAAAATATAATGCTGGTATTGCTGGCGCAGTGGCAGCGGGAAATATTGAATTAAAATTTTATCAAAATAAGCATTGTTAAAATCATTTGCGGTTAGTAGTGCATTTTTAAAATTAAATTTACTGTATGAAAGCAAAACGGAAATTTCCGGTTTTGTTAAACCTTGTTGCAGCGATGATAATCTGTCTTTTAAGGCTCTATCCGATGGAAGCCCCTCCAGTTCACGAGATAAAACGCCTGAGTTTTCCAGATGTGAGATAAAGCGAGAATCTTCATAGCCGTGTGATTGTGCTTGGGTTGACAGCATGTCAATAATTTGAGTTTGTCTGAAATTATTTTTTATGGTGAGCGCTGCAACTTCATCGGTCATGCTTAGTAACAGCCTGTTACGTTCTGCAACGGTCATTTTTCCATCCGTCACAACCTGCTGTAATAATATTTTGATATTGACTTCATGATCTGAACAATCAACGCCTGCGGAATTATCAATAGCATCGCTGTAATTATTTCCACCCAGTAGTGAAAATTCAATTCTACCTGCCTGTGTGATGCCCAGGTTTCCGCCTTCTGCTATCATTTTGACATTAAGTTCCGATGCATTGACTCTTAAGTTGTCATTGGCCTTATCCTGAACCTCCAGATGAGTTTCAGATTCAGCTTTAATATAGGTTCCTATGCCGCCATTCCATAGTAAATCTGCTTTTGCCTTTAAAATACAGCGAATCAGTGCCGTGGGTGACATGGATGTTTGTTTTGTGTCTAATAGCTGTTGAATCTGCGGAGTGAGTGAAATGGTTTTACTGCTTCTATTAAAAACACCACCACCTTCACTGATTAAACCTGAATTAAAATCGCTCCAACTTGAACGTGGCAGTTTAAATAAACGTTGCCGCTCTTTATAAGTGCTGGCAGCGTCCGGGCTCGGGTCTATGAAGATTTGCAGATGATTAAAAGCAGCAAGCAGCTGAATTTTTTTCGATAACAACATGCCGTTTCCAAATACGTCACCAGACATATCGCCAATGCCGATGACGCTGAACGTCTGTTGCTGACAATCTATACCCCTGACGCGGAAATGACGTTTAACCGACTCCCAGGCACCACGAGCTGTAATGCCCATTTTTTTATGGTCATAACCGACACTGCCGCCCGAAGCGAAGGCATCATCAAGCCAAAAGCCATGTTTTTGTGCAATTTCATTGGCAATATCGGAATAACTGGAAGTGCCTTTGTCAGCAGCGACAACAAGGTAGGTGTCATCATCATCCAGTATCGTTACCTTTTCCGGGTGTACCACTTTGCCGTTAATCAGGTTGTCAGTAATGCACAGTAAAGAGTCGATATACAATCGGTAGCACTGCTCAACCTCCTGCGTTTGTTGCTCACGATTTTGTGAGTTATTAACATGTTTACAGATAAACCCGCCTTTTGATCCAGTGGGAACAATAACCGAGTTTTTCACCATTTGTGCTTTCATCAACCCCAGCACTTCTGTGCGAAAGTCTTCCTGGCGGTCTGACCAGCGTAATCCGCCTCTGGCAACTTTACCACCACGTAAATGAATGCCTTCAAAGCGTTTGCTGTAAATAAAAATTTCAAACTCAGGCACGGGTCTGGGAATATTACTGATAAGTTGAGGCTGCAATTTAAAACTTATGATTTGCTGGTCATCAGCCAGATTTTTAAAATAATTGGTGCGGCAGGTTGCCATGATAAGTTCAAACAGGAGCTTTAAAATATTATCATGATCCAAAGAGGGGACGTCATTTAATAGGTCATCAAATTTATCTTCAATTTGAGTTATATTTTGATTATCTGTGGTTAAACCAAATCGTTGCTTAAAAAGAGTAAGCAGAAGCTGGGTTATTTGAGGGTTCTCAAATAATGTTATGGCGAAATATCGCGCACTGTAGGTAACTTTTATTTGTTTGGCATAAGCTGCATAGGCACGGAAAATCTGAATTTCCCTGGCGCATAAACAGGAGCTGAATAACAGTTGATTGAAGGGGTCTATGGCATAATTATTATTCCAGCATGAAAAATACAATTCTTCAAAATAGTTCGCCAATTGCGGAGTCAGTTCGATAACCATGTTTATTGCTGGCTTTGCCTGGTATCGGTGAATCCATATTTCCTGATTTTTATGAGTCAGCTTGTCCGGCTTCTCAATAAAAACTTTTAATCCTGTGGATTGTAAAATGGCTAATGAGTCAGATAAATCAACCGCGAGATCTAAAGAATATATGTTTAAATAGATATATTCATCATCGTTCTCTTCATTGTTTAGCTCAAACTCTATAGCAAGACCGTTTTCTAGACAGCGCTGTATGCCGTTTATATCAATGACTGCATGAGAAACTGGCGAGGTCATTAAATAGCCAAGGATTGGTTCAAAATCCTGAAATATACGTTCAGCTGATTTTTCGCCATGCAGCGAAACAAGCTTCTTTTTCAAGTTGTTCGTCCATGCTTCTTTTTCGTGCAGATCGTTATCTGGTGTCATCATTATTTAATTCCTAAAATTGTTGCTTAGGACTCAGGATCAAATAACTTACGAAACTTAACTTGCCTTTTTGCTCCAGCTTGAATGATCTCAAATCGTTGCGTAGCGCAACTATGCGCCTTTTGAGATCATCCAATCTGAAACAAACTACGGCGTTAAGTTCCGCATCTTATTTAATCCTGAGTCCTTAATCTCAAAAACTGAATTTATGTACACAAGTATTTAGCATATATTAGACTTTTAGTGCTGAAAATGATGCACAAAATTACTTGACCACTGCACGGTTTATCCTAAAAAAATCAGTTGCATCGTAACGAGAGCGATCAAGGTGCTGAATATACAATACTTTATCGATTATTTTGAGCGAAAGCGTATCACCCATACGGTGAGTTCAAAATAATCGAGAAAGTCTTGTAGATTCAGTGCATTGGACGCTCGCAGTAGGTTCAACTGATTTTTTTAGGTTTATGAGGACGGAGTAAAAGCCGTGACCTTAAAAGGCGACAATATAGCTGATGAATTTGAAACGGTGATTGATGCGCATGTGATTTTGAACCTATAAGTCACGGCAATGACTAGCAAATAGAAAGCTTTACACGAAGCATCTTTTCCACTGTATCGGCGTTAGGATATGTCCTCTAAACACCTACTGACTAAATCCTTGTCGTTAACAGAAAGGTATTAAAGTTAGACCTTGCTGCGTGACTAAGCTATTCTTAGCCTTATGGATACATCACCAAAACATCTCATAAGAAAATGCAGGCGCGGTATTATTTACTGCCTAAGCTGATTGCCACGGCGGCAGTCTGGCTGATTTAGCATCATTTGAAGTAATGTCTCAATAAGTCGGGGCAGTCTACCATTTTGAGAGTAGTGCCACATGAATGTGGCGATTACGAACCAAAGGATGGACACGCCGTAAATACGTCCCCATGTTTACCAAAGCGGGGCTTGACGGTAGCATCCATGCTAGCGACAGTCTCAAAACGATAGACTGCCCCGACTTATTGAGAAGTTACCATTTGAATTAGCACCTGCATTAAGGACTCAGGATTAAATAAGATGCGGAACTTAACGCCGTAGTTTGTTTCAGATTGGATGATCTCAAAAGGCGCATAGTTGCGCTACGCAACGATTTGAGATCATTCAAGCTGGAGCAAAAAGGCAAGTTAAGTTTCGTAAGTTATTTGATCCTGAGTCCTAAGTAAAATGAAACCTTTTAGATAACGTGGCAAGGCAAAACAAGAAACCCAACT
>CAZYCY010000205.1:0-4903 GCA_964646145.1 uncultured Thiotrichaceae bacterium | reverse complement strand
ACGCAGACTGAGTTGCACATAGACCTACTCGTAGTAATTGTAAGCAGCACTTTGAAAAATGCTCGTTTTCTACTATAGTTTTAGAGTATATATAAACAAAAGCGACTAAACCTGAATCAGTATTCCACTGTAGGGCACCTCTATTAATAAAATAGACCTGATAACAAAAAACATTTTAACAGTGAATGAACAATGACCCCATAAAAGTTTTTGTCGGATTAGGCTTCACCGCTATACTCGCCCTAATGGGTCTGATCAGTTTTATTTCATTATCTCAAATAAAAACCACTACCGGAGCAATAAGTGAACTGTTCGAAGAGACCAGTACTAAAATATCTGCCGCCAATACTATGCGTGACAGCATACGCTTACGTGGAGACACGCTCTATAAAATGTATTTAACCGACGACTATTTTGAACGCGAAAAATATCGTCTTGAAATGAGCATCCATGCACTACGTTATAAGCAAGCTCTAGATTTACTTTTCAGTTTTCAAATGAATGCGCGTGAGGCCAAATTACTCAATGAAATAATGACACTGACTCGTACAGCAAAAGAACTCAATGATGCAACAATGCAAAACATGCTCTCAGACATAGCGGAAGAATTAATAGAAAATGATCTGCGACAGGCACAAAAAGCAAGACATGACTTGCAGACAGGTTTAAACAAACTGGTCATATTACAAGAAGAAATAGCCCATTCAATAATTTATGACAAAAAAAAATATCAGCGAATAATTGCTGACATTATATTTTATTTATTTTTGGCCACATTTTTTATCGCAATATATATCGCACAACTGGTTTTTCGAGAAACCACAAAGAAAAATTCTGAAATTCGTTTTCAGGCAACACATGACGAATTAACCAAACTGGTTAATCGCAAAGAATTCAACCAACGATTAATAGAAGTCTTTAATGTCATAAAAAATAGCAATGGAAGCCATAAAAACCATGCTTTATGTTTTCTTGACCTGGACAAGTTTAAAGCCGTTAATGACAGCTGTGGACACAAAGCTGGTGACGAATTATTAGTTCAATTAACACGAGTTATAAAAAATAATATTCGCAGCCATGACACACTGGCTCGCATCGGTGGCGATGAATTTGGCTTATTGCTTGAAGATTGCTCAATTGATAAAGCCATTGAAATCACAGAAGGCATCGTCAGCCTGATTAAAAACTACGAGTTTAACTGTCAGGAAAAAAAACTTCATGTTGGCATCAGCATTGGTTTAGTGATAATAGATCGCAATACGCAGGACATTGAAAAAGCACTTTCTCAAGCAGACACGGCCTGTTATGCGGCAAAAGATATGGGGAGAAATCAGGTACACATCCATGGTTTAGATGATAAAAACGTTAAAAAAATGCACAAAGAACTAAGCTGGGTCGCGGATATTAACAAAGATTCAGGCGGCAATCGTTTTTCATTATATCTGCAAACAATCAATCATCTACAGAATCAGAATGTTCCAGCCATGGGTGAGGTCTTACTACGGCTACATGATGACGAAGATCAACTGGTATTACCCGGAAGTTATATCGCGGCAGCCGAGCGTTTCGGTTTAATGAAGGGTGTTGACTGCTGGGTGATTGAGCAGACATTCAAGTATCTTTCAAGTTTGTACAACAACGTTACTCATTGCAATGTTTGTTTATTCATTAACATTTCTGCCAACTCATTAACCAATAAGCACTTCTCTGACTTTGTTATACAGCAATACAAAAAATACCATATTTTACCTGACACGGTTTGCCTGGAAATATCAGAGGCAAGCGTCATTAAAAACATTGAGCAGACATCAAAACTGATTTACGCACTTGGTAAATACAATATTAAATTTGCCATCGATGACTTTGGAGCGGGCACTTCTTCTTTTTCGTATTTAAAAGATCTACCGATAGATTACTTAAAAATAAACGGTGTCACCATTAAAAACATGTCACATAGCATTACTGATAAAGCCATGGTAGCTGCTGTCAATCAGGCTGGCAAAGTAATGAGTATCGAAACCATTGCCAAACATGTTGAAAACACATTAACATTGAATCAACTAAAAAAAATCGGCATTGATTATGCGCAGGGTTTTCACCTGAACAAACCTGAACCGATCAATAGTTTTATTATTAACCCGGCGGCCAAATGGGTTAATAAATGACGAATTGCGAGCAAGGGCGCATTCATGCACCACTGCACGTATTAACCCGCTTGCTGAATCTTTTCAACTGGCACAAACCCCAGCTCAGATTCATTTACCACTATGCTTATAATATCACCAGGCATATATTCACCTTTAAGAATCATTTGCGCCAGAGGATTTTCCAGGTACTGCTGAATTGCGCGTTTCAAAGGTCGGGCACCATATACCGGGTCAAAACCTGCTGCTCCTAATAGATCAATCGCCTCATCTGAAATCTGCATGGTGAAGTCCTGGTCATGCAATCGTGCTGCCAGCAGTTGTAACTGTATCTTCGCAATTTCTCGAATTTGTTCTTTTTCCAGCGGGTGAAACACCACGGTCTCATCAACGCGATTGATAAACTCGGGTCTGAAATGCTGCGACACAATTTCCATCACCAGTTGCTTCATGCCTTCATAATCCGGCGTTTTTGAAGCATTGTTGGCTGACAACTCCTGAATCTGTTGTGAACCCAGATTAGAAGTCATGATGATGACGGTGTTTCTAAAATCAACCGTACGCCCCTGACTATCCGTTAAACGACCATCATCCAGAACCTGCAATAAAATATTAAACACATCTAGATGCGCTTTTTCAATTTCGTCAAGTAAAATGACGGAATAAGGTTTACGTCTTACCGCTTCGGTTAAATGCCCGCCTTCTTCATAACCGACATAACCCGGCGGCGCACCGATCAATCTGGATACCGAATGTTTTTCCATGTATTCAGACATATCCAGTCGCACCATGGCATCGTCACTGTCAAACATAAAGTTTGCCAAAGCTTTGCTCAGCTCAGTTTTACCAACACCGGTAGGACCAAAAAACATGAACGAACCATTAGGTTTGCCAGGGTCAGACAAACCGGCACGTGAACGGCGAATCGCATTCGCCACCGCAGCCACCGCTTCCTGCTGCCCCACCACCTGCTTGCCAATTTCTTCTTCCATGCGTAATAATTTTTCCTGCTCGCCTTCAAGCATTTTACTGACGGGGATACCTGTCCAGCGGGCAACAATTTCTGCCACTTCGTCACTGCCAACTTTAGTACGCAGTAACTGCGACTGATGGTCACGCGCCAGTTCCGCTTCTGCTACCCGCGCAATTTTTGCTTCCAGCTCTGGGATCAAACCATATTGCAGCTCTGACATGCGCGCCAGATCACTGGCACGATGCGCAACTTCCATCTCCAGTTTAGCCTCCTCCAGCTCTCTCTTTGTGTTGGATGAACCCTGCACCACCAGTTTTTCTGCAATCCACTGTTCTTCAAAATCGCTGTATTCTTTCTCCAGATCGCTCAGTTCCTGCTCAAGATTTTCCAGGCGCTGCAAGGTGGCCTTGTCTTTATCTTTTTTCAGTGCTTCACGCTCAATTTTTAATTGCACAATGCGCCGATCGAGCCTGTCCATTACTTCCGGTTTGGAATCAATCTCCATACGAATTCGACTAGCGGCTTCATCAATCAGGTCAATGGCTTTGTCGGGCAACTGGCGATCACTGATATATCGATGTGACAAGGTTGCTGCGGCGACAATTGCCGGGTCAGTAATGTCAACTTTGTGGTGAATCTCGTAACGCTCTTTTAATCCACGTAAAATGGCAACCGTGTCTTCCACACTGGGTTCTTCAACCAGCACTTTCTGAAAACGTCTTTCCAGTGCCGCATCTTTTTCGATGTACTGGCGGTATTCATCCAGGGTAGTTGCGCCTACGCAGTGTAATTCACCCCGCGCTAACGCTGGCTTTAACATATTACCGGCATCCATTGCACCTTCGGCTTTACCCGCACCAACCATCGTATGTAATTCATCAATAAATAAAATCACCTGCCCCTCCTGGTGCGACAGGTCTTTTAATACTGATTTCAAGCGCTCTTCAAATTCGCCGCGAAATTTCGCACCGGCAATCAATGCCCCCATATCGAGTGACAGGATGCGTTTACTTTTTAATCCTTCCGGTACTTCGCCATTTAATATACGTTGCGCCAGACCCTCAACGATAGCGGTTTTGCCCACACCCGGCTCACCAATTAATACCGGATTGTTTTTTGTGCGACGTTGCAATACCTGAATGGTGCGCCTGATTTCTTCATCACGACCAATCACCGGATCCAACTTGCCCTGTGCTGCTCGTTCACTCAAATCTATGGTGTATTTTTCCAGTGCCTGTCGATTTTCTTCGGCATTGGCATCTTGCACTGATTCGCCACCACGCACCTTATCAATGACTTTTTCTATCTGGTTTTTATCTGCACCGGCTGATTTTAAAATTTCACTGGCGACAGACTTTGCCCCTATCAGCGCCAGCAAAAACAGCTCACTGGATATAAACTGATCGTTTCGCTGTTGCGTCAGTTTATCGCTCTGATTTAATAATCGAATAAGTTCATTCGATAACTGCACGTCACCCTCATGCCCCTGTACCTGAGGCAAACGCTCAAGAGCTTCAACAAGTTTTGTTTTCAGCGCTTCAACATTAACGCCAGTACTTGCCAGCACCTGACTAACGGTACTGGAATTCTGCTCCAGCAATGCCTGCAATACATGCGTGGCTTCAATAAACTGATGATCACGCCCGACAGCTATTGATTGCGCATCGGATAATGCAGTTTGAAAGCGCGTGGTTAATTTGTCTGTTCTCATGACTTACTCTTAGATATTTGTTTGTGTTGTGTTGCTTATTTGATCGCACCGCCTTCCTGGCTCCTTGCGAAATAC
>CAZYCY010000204.1:2128-4926 GCA_964646145.1 uncultured Thiotrichaceae bacterium | reverse complement strand
CTTAAACCTTAAAAAAGCAGTTGAATCGTAGCGAGGATGACTAAGATTCAGTGCATTAGACATTCGCAGTAGGTTTAACTGCTTTTTTAAGGTTAAATGAATACTATGTTTAATATCGTACTCTACCAACCTGAAATTCCACCCAATACCGGCAACATTATTCGCCTTTGTGCCAATACTGGCTGCCATTTGCATTTAATTGAACCACTGGGGTTTAAGCTGGAGGACAAGCAGCTGCGTCGCGCAGGTCTGGATTACCACGAATGGGCGGATGTTAAAACCTATAAAAGCATTGAAGATCTTACAGCCAAACAAAGCCTTTATGCACTGGAAACGAAAGGTTGCAAACACTATCACCAGGCATGTTTTAAAGCGGGTGATTATCTTGTATTTGGACCGGAAACCCGTGGCTTGCCAGAAGATTATCTAAAGCGGCTGGATCACAGTCATATCCTGCGCCTGCCCATGCTGGAACATAGTCGCAGTTTGAACCTTTCTAATACTGTCGCCATCGTAATCTATGAGGCACTACGGCAGAATCAGTTTGCTAATTTAGATTAAGAACGCCTCAAGTTTCCTGTGATGACTTACGACTCAGCAGCGTCTGCACAGCTTCGTCAATGGGCAGGTTTTTATAAATAACGCGATAAACCTGCTCTGAAATCGGCACTTCGACATGATATTTTTTTGCCAGATCAACCACCTCTTTTGTGGTTTTAATGCCTTCAATCGCCTGGCCAATCTCTTTATGTATCTGCTCCAGGGTTTTGCCCTGCGCCAGTAACAATCCGGTTTGCCGGTTGCGCGACTGATTATCGGTGCAGGTCAAAATTAAATCACCCACACCGGCAAGCCCCACGAAAGTTTCACGCATACCGCCCATGGCTTCGCCCAGGCGCATCATTTCTGCCAGACCGCGGGTGATTAATGCGGCGCGGGCATTGGCACCAAAACCCAATCCATCCGCTGCACCTGCGGCAATTGCCAGAACATTTTTAAACGCACCGCCGAGTTCGACACCGATGAGATCGGTGCTTAAATACACGCGAAAGCGTCCACTGTGCAAATCATCGCTAATCTGACTGGAAAAAGAAGCAGAGCTTGAGGCAACGGTAATAGAAGTGGGTAAATTACGTGCAACTTCACCGGCAAAAGTTGGTCCCGACATAACCGCTATTTTTTTACAATGTGGCAATTCTTCGACTACTATCTGATGAATCAGTTTGCCACTGCCCTGCTCCAGACCTTTGCTGGCCCAGGCAATACCGATGTTTTCAGCAAACAAATGTTTATTTTTTCGTAAAAAAGAACGGTAAGCATGACTGGGAATCGCCATCAGAACCCACGCTGGCGATGCCAGTGCCTGCTCGATATCTGCAGTTAGCTGTAGCAGATCAGGAAAAACGATATCCGGTAAGAATTGCTGATTACAGCGCTGCTCCTTTAACAACTGAACGTGATCAGCTTCATTCCCCCATAATAAAACGGGATGCCTGGCTCTAGCCAGATGAACCGCCAGCGCTGTCCCCCAGGAACCCGCGCCCAGCACTACAATGGGGTGTTTTTGATCAACCAGTGGCATGATTTAAATTAGGAGCTGTTGATTACAGCTTCTTAGTGCGCTACATCTTTGTCAGTCGGTGCTTCTGCCTCAGCTTCTGCCTGTTGCTGTATTTGCTGACTATACAGTGCATTAAAGTTCACAGGGGCAAGCAATAGTTGCGGGAAGCCGCCTTTTGAAATCAGATCAGAAACCGCTTCTCTGGCATAAGGAAACAAGGTTTCAGGACAGTAGGCACCAAGCATCCCCGCCAGATTATCCTTAGGAAAGCCAGACATAGTAAAAATACCAGCCTGTTTTACTTCGGCAAGAAAAGCCGTTTTTTCATTATACTTTGCCGTTACTGTGACCTCTAGCAGCACTTCGTAGGTGTTATCGGAAACAACCCGATGGCTACTGTTTAGTTGCACATTGATTTGCGGCTGCCACTCACTACCAGTAAATGCCTGTGGTGAATTAGGTGATTCAAATGAAACGTCTTTTAAATAAATTTTCTGAATAGCAAACTGCTGCTCTTCACTTTTGTGTTCTTCGCTCATGTTTTTTCCTGATTCGATGAATGTAATTCCAGATTCCCTGTAGGGCGGGAGTAGAGAAATCTTAGCGCATTTTTACTCGTGAATGTATCGTGTAAGGGTCTATTTTTAATATTTATTGTTACTATAAGGTACGCCCTAATCCTTACATAGAAACACGGTGCTAGTACAAGCTGATTTAATGATTATGGGGAAAATCGATCATTTTAAACCATTCCGCCGAACCCATGGGGTGCGACTGCATAGTTAAAAACGCGCAGATGAAAATTATTTTTTAGATAGGGGCATATTCGCCTCTCTCCATGCTGCAATACCGCCTTCCAGATTGTTAATATTTTCAAAACCTGCTTTTTTTAACATCTTGAGCGCACTCGTTGCCGTTCTTCCCGAATTGCAATACACCAAAACCGGCTTATTTTTAAATTTAGTATGGCCACCAAGGCTTGCGGAAAAACCACTTAAAGGGGTATTTATAGCACCTTTAATGTGACCATTTTTGTATTCAGACGCAGAGCGAATATCAATAATCAGCGCATCATCATTATTATTCATTAAACGAATTGCCATGGTCGCTGATAACAATCTTCCTTTATTTACCTGATTATCTAATTCGGTTTTTATCAACATCGCCAACACCCCGACCAGGGCGGCGAATAGTATTAAGTTGTTTGATACAAATTCAGAGAATTGCTCCACAATGA